>JAJUFW010000038.1 GCA_029263555.1 Alphaproteobacteria bacterium | reverse complement strand
GCCGAGATGGAGGCGGTGGCGGGCTCCGTACCGCCGATCGGCGATGCGACGCACTCGCGATTGAAACGGCATCCGCCGGCGGAATACCGGCCCTGGAGCGTTGCGGAGGCCGAGGAGATCCGGGCTGAACTGGCGCGGGCGCTGGCTGTGGGCTGAAGCCGAACCGGACACGCCATGGACGGACGTCGCAACTCGTATACGATCCGGATGGCGTGACCCAACCCGAGGGATGGATGGTCGACGGATTCGAGGACACACCGCCCCGCCTTGAGGAAGAGAGCGACGATGCTTTCATACTTCGCCTCGAATCCTATGAGGGCCCGATCGACGTCCTCCTGGAGCAGGCCCGCGATCAGAAGGTCGATCTGACCCGGATCTCGATCCTCGCGCTTGCCGACCAGTATCTCGGCTTCGTCGAGCGGGCGCGGCGGCTGCGG
Source organism: Alphaproteobacteria bacterium (assembly GCA_029263555.1). Taxonomy (GTDB): domain Bacteria; phylum Pseudomonadota; class Alphaproteobacteria; order DSM-16000; family Inquilinaceae; genus JAJUFW01. Next base: position 11,707 of record JAJUFW010000038.1, on the reverse strand, counting down.
CTGGAACTGGCTGCCGATTATCTGGTGATGGCGGCTTGGCTGGCCTATCTGAAGAGCCGGCTGTTGCTGCCCGAGCGGGAGGACGATGAGGAGCCGTCGGGCGAGGAGCTGGCCGCCGCCCTCGCGTTCCAGCTCCGTCGGCTGGAGGCGATGCGCGACGCCGGGGGACAGCTTATGGCTCGGATGCATCTGTGGCGCGACTGGTTTCCCCGAGGCGCTCCGGAGGACGGGCTGGTCGTTCGCAGCAACGTCTACGACGTCAGCCTCTACGATCTCCTGAAGGCCTATGCCGAGCACAAGCGCCGAACCGACGGGGGTGGCGCGCTCCATATCGAGGCTTCCGAACTCTACTCGATGGATATGGCGATTGCGCGACTGACCGAAATGCTGGGCCGCATCCCTGGCTGGGCGACACTCGCCAGCCTGCTGCCCCGTGGGCTCAAGGACCCGTTGCAGATCCGCTCCTCGATCGCGGCTCATTTTCTGGCCTCTCTGGAGCTGGCGCGGGAGGGCAAGCTGGAACTCAGGCAGGAGGGGGCCTTCCAGCCGATCTATCTGCGGCGTGCGGAGCGCGCGATCGGAAGCGAAGGTGAAGGGGGATGAGAGACGTGACCGAACACGCCGACAACGTGCTGGAGCTACCGCGCCGGGGACCGGAAGGAGACCTCGCGCACCATGTCCGCCTTGTCGAAGCTCTGCTTTTCGCTTCCGCGGAACCCCTGGAGGATGCGGTTCTGCGGGACCGGCTTCCCCCGGATGCTGATCTCGCCCGGGTGATGGAGTGCCTGGGAGAGCATTACCGCGGAAGAGGGGTACAGCTGGTGCGGGTTGCGAAGGGTTGGGCCTTCCGGACGGCGCCTGACCTCACGGCCCAGTTGCGTATCGAAACGCCGGTCGTGCGGAAGCTTTCCCGCGCCGCCGTCGAAACCCTTGCGATCGTCGCCTATCACCAGCCCGTGACCAGGGCGGAGATCGAAAGCATCCGGGGGGTCGCGACCAGCAAGGGTACGCTCGACACGCTGATGGAAGCCGGATGGATCCGGCCGGGTCGGCGCCGGATGACGCCCGGCCGCCCGCTGACCTGGGTGACCACCAAGGGCTTCCTGGATCACTTCGGGCTCGCCTCGATCGACGAACTGCCGGGCGTGGAGGAACTCAAGGCCGCGGGCCTGCTGGACAGCCGGCCCGCGATCACGACGCTTCCGGGAGGCCGGGCTGAAGAACTCACGGGCGAAGACCAGGACGACACCGACGATCGCGAGTCATTCTGATTATCGCTTGCAAATGCGGCGGGACGTTTCCTAAGTGGAGCCTGTCCGATGACCGAAACGGCAACCAAGCTGCCATGCCCGTCGAGTTTGATCCTGAGGCCGCGCCGGCCTTGGAGCTTTCCCGCATCGCCCACCGCTTCGGGCGGGTGACCGCGATCGACGATGTCGATCTGGCGGTCATGCCGGGAGAGATCGTCTGTCTTGTCGGCCCCTCGGGCTGCGGCAAATCGACCCTGCTCCGGGTGGCTGCCGGACTTGAGGAACTTCAGGCCGGCACGGTGCGGATCGACGGTCGGGTGGTGGCCGCGCCGGGGATGTCGCTTCCCCCGGAACGACGCGGGATCGGACTCGTATTCCAGGATTATGCCCTGTTTCCGCACCTGACCGTGCTGGACAATGTGCGCTTCGGACTTCCGCCCGGGAATGGACAGCGGGCGCGCGCGATTGAGACGCTCAGGCAGGTCGGCATGGAAGCCTTTGGAGATGCCTATCCGCACATGCTGTCCGGCGGCCAGCAGCAGCGGGTGGCGCTGGCCCGGGCGCTGGCCCCCCAGCCGCGCGTGCTTCTGCTCGATGAACCGTTCTCGGGGCTCGACACGCGGCTTCGCGGGCAGGTCAGGGACGAAACCCTGCACGTCCTCAAACGGAACGGCGCCGCGACGATGATCGTCACCCATGACCCGGAAGAGGCAATGTTCCTCTCTGACCGGATCGCCTTGATGAGGGAAGGGCGTATCGTCCAGATCGGCAGCCCGGTGGATCTCTATTGCCGGCCGGTCGACGCCTTCGCCGCCAGCTTCTTCGGCGAAGTCAACCGCCTGCGGGGCGTCGTGAGGGAGGGCCGGGTCGATACGCCGCTCGGGCCCGTGGACGCAACGCATCTCCCGGAAGGGACCAGCGTGGAGGTCCTGGTGCGCCCGGAGGCGATGGCGCTGTCGCTCAACCCGACCGGGGAGGCGCCGATCCGGGGCAGGGTCGAAGCCGCCCGCCTGCTCGGCCGGACCAGTCTCGTCCATCTTTCGGTCCCGAACGGCGACGGCGCCAAAATCCACATCCACGCCCGGATGCCGGGGCAGTTCCTGCCCCCTGAGGAAAGCGACGTCGCCATTCGGCTGGATCCCGCCCAGACCTTCATCTTTCCGGATTGAGCAGGAGAGGCTTCGGAGCAGGGCCGAAGGGGCCGTCGCCGTTGCGGCTGGCAGGCCTTTCTGCCATTATCCGCCCGTCGCGGCCCCAGGCGAATTGGAAAAGGCACCATGGGTTTCAGTAGCATCTGGCATTGGCTGATCGTCCTTCTGATCGTTCTTCTCCTCTTCGGGGCGGGCAAGCTTCCGAAGGTCATGGGCGATCTCGCCAAGGGCATCAAGAACTTCAAGAGCGGTCTCAAGGAAGACGACGAGACCACGGAGCCGCAGCGCCAGGTCGAGGCCGACAAGACGGCAAGCATGTCTACGACCTCTAACAAGGACGAGACCGCCAGGTCCCATTGACACGTATGCGCGGCGTCTGCCGGCTGGTGACGGCCGGCATCGCGGCATGGAAGCTCTGAAATGTTGGATATCGGCTGGTCGGAACTTGCCGTCATAGCGGTCATCGCGCTGCTGGTGATCGGCCCCAAGGACCTGCCGCGAGCGCTCTATACCGTCGGGAAATGGATGCGCGCGGCGCGGAAAGTGACGCGCGACTTCCAGAAGCACGTCGACGACATGATGCGCGAGGCGGAGCTGGACGAGGTGCGCAAGGGCCTGAACCAGGTCCAGAACCTCAATGTCCGGAAGAAGATCCAAGAGGCGGTAGACCCGACCGGAGAGTTGAAGCGGGCCTTCGACGAACCCGTGACCGGATCCGCCCGGCCTGCGGCCGCCAAACCCTCCGCCGTTGCTGACGGAAGCTCGGAGCCGCCCATTTCGGATCCGACGCCGCGAGCGGAACCGGAAGCTGAACCTGCGCCGGGGCCGGCAAGCGCTCCCGAGCCTCGTCCTGCGGCGGCGCCCGCACAGTCCGATGCGCCGGCCTCGTCCGACAAGGCCGTTTGAAGGATCATCCCCCGTGGCTAAGAATCCGGCCGACGACGAAATCAACGACAAGGAGATGCCGCTGCTCGACCACCTGATCGAGCTGCGCAATCGCCTGATGTATTCGGTGGCCGCGCTCTTTGTCGCGTTCCTGGTCTGTTATTATTTCGCCGACGAGATCTACAACTTCCTGGTGCAGCCGCTTGCCGACGCCTCGGGGGGCGAGGGAAGGCGGATGATCTATACGGGGCTAACCGAGGTATTCTTCACCTATGTGAAGGTGGCCTTTTTCGCCGGCCTTTGCGTTTCCTTCCCGATCATCGCCGGCCAGCTCTACGCCTTCGTCGCGCCGGGCCTATATCGCAAGGAGAAACGGGCGTTCCTGCCGTTCCTGGTGGCGACGCCGATCCTCTTCGCGGTCGGCGCCGCCGTCGTCTACTACCTGATCATCCCGATGGCGTGGCGCTTCTTCCTGGGATTCGAACAGAGCGCCGCCGAAGGCGTCCTGCCGATCGAGCTCGAAGCCCGGGTCAGCGAGTATCTGAGCCTGGTGATGACGCTCATGTTCGCCTTCGGGCTTGCCTTCCAGCTTCCGGTCGCGCTGACCCTGCTGGCGCGCGTGGGCATCGTGTCCGCGGACGGTCTCGCGTCCAAGCGTCGCTTCGCGATCGTGTTCGCGTTCGTTGCGGCCGCGATCCTGACCCCGCCCGACGTCATCAGCCAGGTCGGCCTCGCAGTGCCGATCGTCCTCCTCTACGAGATCTCGATCTGGATTGCCCGACTCATGGAGCGACGACGCGCCCGCGAGGAGGCGGAGGAAGAGGCCGCCGCAGCCGGCGAATAATCGGGCGATTGACTGTCGGGGTGGATTTGCCGGTCGGGTCGCCCTATAACCACCCCTCCATCAGACCCACCGACGTTCCGTCATGCACGACATCCGCTGGATCCGCGAAGCGCCAGAAGCCTTCGATCGCGCCATGGCGCGAAGGGGCCTCCCCCCGCAAGCCGGGCCGATTCTCGCCCTGGATGAGCGCCGCCGCGCGACGCAGACCGAACTGCAGCAGCTCCAGAATCGTCGGAACGAGGCTTCCAAGGAGATCGGGCAGGCCAAGCGCCAGGGACAGGACGCTCAGACGCTGATGGACGAGGTCGCCCGAATCAAGGAGCGGCTGGCAGCGTTGGAGGAAGAGGAGCGCCGCCTGTCCGAGGGACTGAACAACCTTCTGTCGGAACTTCCCAATGCGCCGGCAGAGGATGTCCCCGAAGGAGCCGATGAAACCGCGAATATCGAGATCCGGCGCGTCGGGGAGCCTCTCCGTCGGAACGGGGCCAAGGAGCATTTCGACCTCGGGGAAGCCCTGGGCCTCATGGATTTCGCCACGGCGGCCAAGCTTTCCGGATCCCGCTTCGTCGTCCTGCGGGGCGCGCTTGCCCGGCTCGAACGGGCGCTCGGCCAGTTCATGCTGGATCTCCACGTCGCGGAGCATGGTTACACCGAGATTGCGCCTCCCTATCTCGTGCGCAGCGATGCGTTGTACGGCACGGGTCAGCTGCCGAAATTCGCCGAGGACCTGTTCCGCACGACGACCGATCACTGGCTCATCCCCACTGCGGAGGTGCCCCTCACCAACGTCGTCGCTGGCGAGATTCTGGACCAGGAGGCGCTGCCGCTGCGCCTGACGGCGCTGACCCCGTGCTTCCGTTCCGAGGCCGGAGCGGCGGGTCGGGACACCAGGGGCATGATCCGGCAGCACCAGTTCCACAAGGTCGAGATGGTGTCCGTCACGGCGCCCGAAGACAGCGACCGGGAACTGGAGCGCATGGTCGGCTGCGCCGAGGAAGTCCTCAAACGGCTGGGGCTGGCCTACAGGGTGGTTGCGCTCTCCTGCGGAGATATGGGCTTTTCTGCCCGGCGGACCTACGATATCGAGGTCTGGCTACCCGGCCAGAACGCCTATCGCGAAATTTCGTCCTGTTCGACCTGCGGTGACTTCCAGGCCCGCCGCATGAATGCCCGCTGCCGCCCGAAGGGCGAGAAGGCGACCCGCTTCGTGCACACGCTGAACGGTTCGGGGGTCGCCGTCGGACGCGCGCTGATTGCCGTCCTCGAAACCTATCAGCAGGACGACGGAAGCATCGTCGTGCCGGAAGTCCTGCGCCCCTATATGGGCGGGACCGAAATCATCACCCGACCCTGAGACGAGGCGGTCATGGCCGATCCGTGCAAGCCCAGGATCCTGCTCAGCAACGACGACGGAATCCATTCCGCGGGATTTGCGGTCCTGGAGCAGATCGCGAGAGAGATCTCCGACGACGTCTGGGTATGCGCGCCGGAGAGCGAACAGTCGGCGGCAAGCCACTCGCTGACCATTCACAGGCCCATCCGGCTGCGCCAACTGGGCGAACGGCGTTTCGCCGTAGACGGGACGCCGACGGACTGCGTGCTGGTGGCGATCAACCACATCCTGGCGGACCATAAGCCGGATCTTGTCCTCTCGGGCGTCAATCACGGCCGGAACGTGGCCGAGGACGTGACCTATTCCGGGACGATTGCGGCCGCTATGGAGGCGACTCTTCTCGGCATCCGGGCGATCGCCCTGTCCCAGGAGTTTCCGCCGGACGCCGCGCCCGACTGGTCGGCGGCGGAGCGATGGGGGGCCGAAGTCGTGCGCAAGGCGATCTCGGTCGACTGGCCGCGGAACGTCCTCGTCAACGTCAACTTTCCGGCCCTACCGGGCGACCAGGTCAGGGGCATCGAGGTCGTGCCGCACGGAAACCTGAAGATCGCGGACGAGCTGGTCGAACGGGTCGACCCGCGGGGGCGCTCCTATTTCTGGATCGGCGTTAGCCGGAACAACAACGACGTACCGGCCAACACCGACTTCCATGCGCTCGCTTCCGGGCGGATCCCGGTCACGCCTCTCTATCTCGACCTCACCCATTACGCGACGATCGACCGGCTGAAGCAGGCATTCTCTTGAGCGTCGAACCGCGCAAAATCCGGCTGCTGATGCACTTGAGAAAATCGGGCATCACCGATACGCGCGTGCTGGGCGCGATCGAGCGGATCCCGAGGGAAGTCTTCGTGCCTCAGGCCTTCCATGACCAGGCGTATGAAGACATGGCGCTGCCCATCGGCTTGGGGCAGACGATCAGCCAGCCTCTTATCGTTGCGCGGATGACCCAGGCGCTCGAGGTCACGGAACGCCACAAGGTTCTCGAGATCGGAACCGGTTCGGGCTATCAGGCCTCGGTGCTGGCGAAACTGTGCCGGAGGGTCTACACGATCGAGCGGCACAAGCCCCTGCTGGACGTCGCGATGCAGCGGCTTCTCGATATGCGCATCCACAATGTGACGGCCAAGGCCGGCGACGGCACGAAGGGTTGGCCCGAACAGGCTCCGTTCGAGCGGATCATCGTGACCGCGGCGCATGGCGGCACCGAGCCGCCGGAGGCCCTGGTCGATCAGTTGGCGGTCGGCGGCCTCATGGTGATTCCAATGGGAACCGAACGCCGCAACCAGAAGGTGATGCGGTATCGTCGCACCGAAGAGGGGATCGAGCGGGAGGAGCTGTGGCCAGTTCGCTTCGTGCCGTTGCTGCCGGACGGGCAGCAGGAGCCCGCATCCAAAGCCGCGGGCAGTCGGTGAGCGGCCGGCGGCGGGCGCCGCTTGGCGTCGTCGCGGCCGTCATGGTCGCGGTCCTGGCCGGATGTGCCCTGCCGACGTCGTCACCCAACGTCTCCGTGCCGGCCAGCGTCGTCGTCGAGCCAGGTGACACGGTCTATGGCATCGCGCGACGCTACAACATTCCCCAGCGCGACATCATCGAGCTGAACGGGCTTCAGGCTCCCTATCTCCTGGCCGTCGGACAGGTCCTGCGGCTTCCCGCCCCGCGGATCTACCGGGTGGTTTCGGGCGACACGCTTTACGGCATTTCCCGCCGCTACAACGTCGGCCTGTCGGAACTGGCCGAGCTGAACGGGGTGCTGCCTCCCTATCGCATCTATCTCGGCCAGGAGCTGCGGCTGCCGTCGACGGCCGGCGTCCAGATCGCGGACAGTGGGGGCGCCGCTCCGGTACCGGCGCCGGTGCCGCCGCGCTCGCAGGCAGAGCCGAGGCTGAGCGGCACCGCAACGGCCGTCACTCGCGCGAACCCGACGCCGCCGCCGGCTGCATCGGCCCCGCCGATCGTGATCTCTCCGCCTGCTTCTGCGGCCGCGACGCCGCCGCCCGTCTCTCCGGCGATCACGCCGCCGCCGGCTTCCCGGCCACAGCCGTCCGCACCCGCCGGAACCGTGCCGATTCCCTCACCGCGGCCGTCGACGGTCGCCGTCGCGCCGGCGCCGCAGCCGGCTGCGGTCCCGGTCGCCCCTTCAACGCCGCCGCGGGCGGGGAGCCGGTTCGCCTGGCCCGTGGAAGGGCCGATCATCTCGACATTCGGACCGAAAGGGCAAGGGGCCCATAACGACGGGATCAACATTGCGGCAGCACGCGGCACGCCAGTGCGCGCCGCCGATAATGGCGTGGTCGCCTATGCGGGCAACGAACTGCGGGGATACGGCAATCTCATTCTGATCCGCCATGACGGCGGCTGGGTCACGGCCTACGGCCACAACGACCAGATCCTAGTCCGCCGGGGCGAGCAGGTGACCGTAGGCCAGACCATTGCGACCGTCGGCTCGACAGGGGCGGTCGGCTCCCCCCAACTGCATTTCGAGATCCGCCGGGGCACCGAGGCGATCAACCCGCTGGATCAGATGCCGCCGATGCCTTCCACCTGACCGGAACCGCTCAGTCGAGCGGACGTCCCAGACGGCCGGCCAGATCCTGGATGAACTGCCACGCGACCCGGCCCGATCGGGAGCCGCGGGTGATCGACCACTCGCGCGCTTCCGCATGGAGCCGGTCGGGATCGATTTCCAGGCCATAGGCCCGCACATAGGCGTCGACCATCGCGATATAGGTTTCCTGGTTGCAGCCGTGGAAGCCCAGCCACAGCCCGAACCGGTCGGAAAGGGAAACCTTCTCCTCGACCGCCTCTCCGGCGATGATCGCGCTGGAGCTCTCGTTCTCGATCATGTCCCTCGGCATCAGATGCCGGCGGTTGGAAGTCGCGTAGAACAGGACGTTCTCGGGCCGCCCCTCGATGCCGCCATCAAGCACGGCCTTGAGTGACTTGTACGCGCTGTCCTGCTGGTCGAACGACAGGTCGTCGCAGAAGATGATCGCCCGCCTGTCGGCATCGCGCAGGGGCGTCAGCAGGCGGGGCAGGGAGGCGATGTCCTCCCGATGGATTTCGATCAGGGCCAGGGTCCCCGGGCGCTCGGCATTCACCTCGGCATGCACTGCCTTCACCAGCGAACTCTTGCCCATGCCCCGCGCCCCCCAGAGAAGCGCGTTGTTCGCCGGCAGGCCTGCCGCGAAGCGGCGCGTATTGTCCAGAAGGATGTCGCACTGAAGGTCGATGCCGCGGAGCAGGGACAGGGGCACGCCGCTGACCTTCGGAACCGGGGAGAGGCGTTCCCTCTCGGCATCCCAGACGAATGCGTCGGCAGCGCCGAGATCGATCGGCGCCGGAGGAGGCGGCGCCAGCCGCTCCAGCGCATCCGCGATCCGGGCCAGTTGGGCGATGAGGGTGCTGTTTTCGTCGATCAAGGAAGGATTGCTCCAGATGCACGAAAGAGAAGAGATCGCACGGGCGCGGGCGCGACCCTAGCACAAGAGCCGTTCGGGGCGGAACGCCGCCCGGTCGGGATACGGGATCCGTCCGGGTTTCGATTGCAAGTCGGGATTGTCCCGGTATAGTGCGCGCCACAATAGCATATGCCGAATTAGCCGCAGCGGGCGTTCGGTGACCTTCAGGAGTCCGGGCCTTGCAAGAGCCAAACGTCTTAGTTCAGTTCCTGCCACTGATCCTGATCTTCGTGGTGTTCTACTTCCTGCTGATTCGTCCTCAGCAGAAGCGGATGAAGGAGCATCGCGACATGTTGGCCGCCATTCGGCGCGGCGACCGGATCGTCACCGGCGGCGGCATCGTCGGCACCGTCGTCAAGGTCGGGCCCGAAGACGAACTGACGGTCGAGATCGCCGAAGGCGTGCGGGTCAAGGTTCTGCGGTCCACCGTCAGCGGCGTCCAGGCCAAGACCCAGCCGGTCAAGGGCGCGCAGAAGGCTGATACCGAAGGCGACGGGGATGCCGCCGATGCCGCGGACTCCGTCGAAGCCGCGCCCTCGGCCGCTCCCGAGCGGAAGGGTTTCGGGCGCTTCCTGTCCAGGAAGTAAGGTGCAGCGGCGGTAGCGGCCGGATAGCAAGGTGCGGAACACGCGATGATCCATTTTCCCAGGTGGAAGATCGTACTTGTGCTCGTGCTCTGCGCCCTCGGCGTGGTCTATACCGTGCCGAATCTTGTCCCGAAGGAGCGAGCCGACGCCTGGGCCGAGAACGCACCGGGCTGGCTTCCCGTCCGGCAGATCAATCTCGGGCTCGATCTTCAAGGCGGGTCGCATCTCCTGCTCCGCGTCGAATACGAAGCGGTCCTGCGGGAAAGGCTCGAGGCGTTGATCGACGGCCTGCGCACGGAACTCAGGAAGGCGGACATCGGCTATACCGGGCTCGGCATCGAGGGCACGACGGTCGCGGTGACCCTTCGCGACCCGTCCCAATCGGGCAGGGTCCGGGAAATGGTCCGGATGCTCGATCCGCTGCTGGAGGTTTCCGTCGGCAATTCCGGCAGTGCACAAATCCAGTTTTCGCAAGCCGCGATTGCTGAGTTGCGTTCGAACGCCGTCGCACAGTCGATCGAGATCGTTCGTCGCCGTATCGACGAACTCGGCACCAATGAGCCGAATATCCAGCGCCAGGGCGAGGACCGGATCCTGGTCCAGCTTCCCGGCGTCAACGATCCGCAGCGGGTCAGGGACCTACTAGGGCAGACGGCGCGTCTGACCTTCCATCTGCTCGACCTCGACACCTCGGTCGCGGATGCCCGCCAGGGGCGCCTGCCGCCCGGGTCCATGCTGCTGCCAGGTAATGAGCTTGGTCCCGACGGACGCCCGCTCGAGCATTATGTCGTCCGTCGCCGGGTCATGGTCAGCGGCGACACCCTGGTCGACGCCCAGCCGACCTTCAGCGAAGGACGGCCCGTCGTCAGCTTCCGCTTCGACAGCGTGGGCGCGCGCCGCTTCGGCGAGACGACGACCGACAATGTCGGCCAGTTCCTGGCCATCGTGCTCGACGGGGAGGTGATCAGCGCGCCCCGGATCCGGACGCCGATCACCGGCGGGAGCGGGATCATCGAGGGCGGCTTCACCGTCGAACAGGCCAACGACCTGGCCCTTCTGCTGCGCGCGGGCGCCTTGCCGGCGCCGCTCACGGTGATCGAGGAGCGGACGGTCGGGCCCGGCCTGGGGGCCGACAGCATCGCCGCCGGCGAGACCGCCGCCGTAATCGGTTTCGTCATCGTCGTGGTCTTCATGATCGTGGCCTACGGGCTGTTCGGCGTCTTTGCCTCGATTGCGCTGGTGTTCAACCTGGCGATGATCCTGGCGATCCTGTCCGTCCTCCGGGCGACGCTGACGCTGCCCGGCATCGCCGGCATCGTGCTGACCGTCGGCATGGCCGTTGATGCGAACGTTCTCATCTTCGAGCGCATCCGGGAAGAACTGCGCACCGGCCGGTCACCGATTTCGGCCATCGATGCCGGCTATAGCCGTGCCCTGACGACCATCATCGACAGCAACCTGACGACGCTCATCGCGGCGCTTCTGCTTTTCGGGCTGGGTTCGGGGCCGATCAAGGGGTTCTCGATTACCCTCGCCACCGGTATCCTGACGTCGATGTTCACGGCGATCATGGTGACCCGCCTGATGGTCGTCACCTGGTTGCGCAGAACCCGCCCGAAGGTCGTACCCATCTGAGGAGAGCCGGGGATGGGAATCCGATTGGCGATGCCTGCGGGCACCATTCCCGGACCGATGACGCGATGGATGTAAGCCCGATCATCCCGGCCGGCCGCCAGTTCGTGGACAGCTACGGACCGGGACGGTTCCGCATCAGCGGCGTCGTATACGAAGGCTCGGTCCTCGTGCTTCCGCAGGCCACGGTTGCCTGGCCTGTTTCGTCCGTCGAGGAGCTAACGGCCGCTGATTTCCGAGCGGCGATCGCGGCAGACCCCCCGGTCGAGGTCGTCCTTCTGGGCGCCGGCCCGAAGATGGTGATGCTGCCGGCCGATCTCAGGCGTGAGCTGAAGAATGCCGGTGTGAACCTGGAAGTGATGGATACAGGGGCCGCTTGCCGGACCTATAACGTTCTGCTTTCAGAAGAACGCCGGGTCGCGGCTGCCCTGATCGCGCTCTGAGGAGCCGCCGGCGCAGGTGCCCGGTTCCACCGTCCCGAACCCATCCAGCGAACCGATGCCCATG
>JAJUFW010000261.1 GCA_029263555.1 Alphaproteobacteria bacterium | reverse complement strand
TGTCGGGGAGGACGGTGCCACCACATATTCCAGATCCCTGAGCGACAGCCCGGCGAAACTCATGGCTTTCAATAGGAAAAGCCGATCAGAACAATCGAAATCAAGACTTAGACATATCACCCCAACTCAGCACAATGAAAGTCGCTCGATACGATCCGTCAGCCAGGAAGGGAGCGATGCCGGGAAGACAGGATGCCTTGTTGGAACTGATCCGGGACGTGCGGCAGGCGGGCGGAACCCTGCGCCTGCGCGACGGCCGGGCCGTCGTCGACGGCGAGGTGCCGCCCGACCTCCTGATGCGCATCCACCGCCACCGTCGCCGCATCGAGCGCCTGCTGGGATAGGCTGTTGCGCGTCGGCCGCCGATCGGGCCTGACCTCTCGTCGTCCCGCCCCTAGGCGGACCAGATCGGCGGCCTGCGTCTCACCGACGAAGGCCGGAAGCGGACGGCCGCTCCGCCCTCCCCCCGCGCGAAACCTGTTCAACGGCGGACGCGGTGCGCTAGAGTGCCCGCCGCCATGGATCATCATGCCGAAAGGACGGCGCAGAGCGGCGCCACCGTCAGCACCCGCATCGCCTTCGCGGCCGCCGACACACCCGAGGCGCAGGCCGCGCTGGCGAGGCTGACCGCGCGTTATGGCGAGGTCGCGCCGGAGGATGCGTCCTTCATCGTCGCCCTTGGCGGCGACGGGCTGATGCTGGAGACCCTGCATCGGTTCATGGACCGGAAGATCCCGATCTTCGGCATGAATTGCGGATCGGTCGGCTTCCTCCTGAACGACTATCGGGAGGAAGGGCTGGTCGAACGCCTGGCCCGTGCCCAGTCCGTCGTGCTGCATCCCCTGCGCATGATCGCCCGCACGGTCGACGGGCGTACCTTCGAGGCGCTGGCGATCAACGAGGTGTCGCTGCGGCGGGAAACGCGGCAAGCCGCCAAGCTCAGCATCTCCATCGACGGGGTGGAGCGGCTGGACGAGCTTGTTTGCGACGGCGCCTTGGTTTCGACGCCTGCCGGCTCCACGGCCTACAACCTTTCGGCCCACGGGCCGATCATTCCCCTGGGCGCCGGCGTGCTGGCGCTCACGCCGATCAGCGCGTTCCGGCCGCGCCGCTGGCGGGGGGCGCTTCTGCCCCATACGGCGAGGATTGCCTTCGGGATCCGCGAAGCGGCGAAGCGGCCGGTCAGCGCCGTCGCCGAATAAACCGAGCTGCGCGACGATGCGACGGTCGATGTGCAGTAGGACCGCTCCGTCGCCCTCACCCTTCTGTTCGATCCCGAGCACAATCTCGAGGAGCGGATTTTGAAGGAGCAGTTCCTGCCCTAGCCGGGCGGGGTGGCGCGCAGCCGCGGAACGGGCGCATAGTGGGATGCAGATTCCGCGTGCCCACGACCCGGCAAGACCATGGCCTCCCGTTCCGACAGCACCTTCTCTCCCGCCTCCCGGACCATGCTCGAGCGGCTGGTCGCGTTCCCGACGGTCAGCCGGGACGGCAACCTGGAGTTGATCGACTATGTGCGGTCGTATCTCCAGGGCTTCGGCATCGCATCGGAGCTGACCTTCGACGACGAACGCCGCAAGGCGAACCTTTTCGCCACGATCGGTCCCGAGGACCGGGGCGGCATCTGCCTTTCCGGGCATACCGACGTGGTGCCGGTGGATGGCCAGGACTGGAGCGTTCCTCCTTTCGCGGTGACGGAGCGGGAGGGCCGGCTCCACGGGCGCGGCGCCTGCGACATGAAGGGGTTTCTTGCCGCTGTCCTTGGCCTCGTGCCGGAGTTCCTGGAGCAAAATCTTCGGATCCCGATCCATCTCGCCCTTTCCTATGACGAGGAAGTCGGCTGTCTCGGCGTGCGGCGCCTGCTGGCCCGGCTGGCGGAGCGGGAGGTGAAGCCCGCCGCCTGCATCGTCGGGGAGCCGACGGGCATGACGCCGGTCACCGGACACAAGGGCAAGCTGTCGATGCGCTGCCATGTGCACGGTCTGGAATGCCATTCCGCCATCGCGCCCACGGGGGTGAACGCGGTCGAATATGCGGCCGAGCTGATAGTGCGGCTGCGCCGCATGGCGGCGGCGCGCAGGACCGGAGGCCCCTTCGATCTGGCCTATGATCCTCCCTACACGACCATCCATACGGGCGTCGTCCAGGGAGGAACGGCCCTCAACATCGTGCCGCGGGACTGCCGCTTCGATTTCGAGTTCCGCTATCTGCCGGCGGACGATCCGGGCCGCCTGCTGGCCGAGGTGACGGACTTCGCGGCGCGGGAGCTGCTGCCGCAGATGCGGGCCGTGTCCCCCGATGCCGGTTTCCGTTTCGAGGAGATCGCCGCCTTCCCTGGCCTCGCCATGACCGACGACGATCCGGTGACGAGGCAGGTCATGGAACTGACCGGGGCCGAGCGGACGGGCCGCGTCAGCTTCGGCACAGAGGCCGGGCTGTTCCAGGCGGCCGGGATCCCGACGATCGTCTGCGGCCCCGGCCAGATCGCCCAGGCGCACAAGCCCGACGAGTTCATCGAGATCGACCAGCTTGCCCGGTGCGAGGGCTTCCTCCGCCGGCTTGCGGACAGGATCGCCGGATGATCCGCGCCCGGCAGGCATCGGGTTCAAGATCGCCTATGCCAGGGCAAAGGACGCCGGAAATGCCGCCGTGTCGTGGTATCTTCCGGACTTCCGATGCATCTACGGCACATCGGGTTAACGCATTTTTTTCTTAAGAGAAGGGAAGAATCGGCGTACCAGTGTTCTTGTATCCTTTCCTTTCGCCGGTTTTCCCGCCGTGCCTTTCCTGACACTCATCGGCCGCGCCCGCCGGGCGCTCGCCGCAGTCGACTATCGCCAGACCGCCCTTGCCCTTGCCATCGGCACGGGCGGCGGCGCGCTTCTCGCGTGGTACAAGCTGCCGCTCGCCTGGATGATCGGCGCCATGCTCTTTTCCGCCGTCGCGTCGGTCAGCGGCGCTCCGGTCAGCATCCCGAACCGGCTCAGAACATTCATGGTGACGGTGCTGGGCGTGCTGCTCGGCACCTCGTTCTCGCCCGAGATCCTGGACCACGCCGGCAAGTGGGTGATCACGCTTTCGGCCCTTCCGATCTACATAGCCACCTGTGCCGCGGTCGGATATGTCTTCTTCCGCCGCTTCTGCCACTATGACCCGGTAACGTCCTATTTCACGGCGACGCCCGGCGGCCTCAACGAGATGGTGATGATCGGCGGCGCACTGGGCGGGGACGAACGGGCGATCGCGCTGACCCACACCATCCGCATCATGCTCGTGGTCTTCACGATCCCGTTCTATTTCCAGTTCGTCGGGGTCCTTTCCGTCGGATCGAGGGGGCCTCTCGGCCCCTCGCTTCAGTCCATCGCCCCGCTCGACTATCTGCTTTTCGCCGCCTGCCTGATCGGCGCGCCGATCGCGCGGAAGCTGCGCATTCCGGCCCACGCGCTGATAGGCCCGATGATTCTGAGCGGCGCCTTGCACCTTTCCGGGATCACCAGCAGCCGCCTGCCCGGCGTGCTGATCGCCACCGCCCAGATCGTGGTCGGATCCTATCTCGGGTGCCGGTTCCGGGGCATCGCCCTCAAGGAACTGTGGCGGATCGCGCTGGTCGGGGGCGCCGGGACGGTCGTGCTTCTGGGGGTGACGGTCACGTTCTCGCTGATACTTCACGCGATCACGGGCATTCGGGTGCCGGCGCTTATCCTGGCCTATGCGCCGGGCGGCCTTGCCGAGATGAGCCTGATGGCCATCGCCCTGAACGTGGATGCGGCATTCGTCGGCTCGCATCACGTCGTCCGCATCCTCGTCATCGTGACCTTCGCGCCCGCGGCCTTCATGCTGCTTCGCCGCTGGGGGTCGCGCCCCTGAACGCCGCTGACTGCGCGCTCCGGTTGTGGCACAAGGGTTGAACCACAAAGGGGGTGGGACCGGACTCGGACAGCAGGGGAAAGTCACGTGGAAGCGTTCTCGATATTCGTGATCGTCGTCGTCGCACTGGCGGTGGTGACGGTCTTCGCCGGCATCAAATCGGTTCCGCAGGGACGGGAATGGACCGTCGAACGGTTCGGCCGCTACATCCGAACCCTGCGGCCGGGGCTGAACCTCATCATCCCGTTCGTCGACCGCATCGGCGCGAAGCTCAGCATGATGGAAACGGTCCTGGACGTGCCCTCGCAGGAGGTCATCACCAAGGACAATGCCATGGTCACCGCCGACGGCATCGTCTTCTACCAGGTCCTCGATGCGGCGAAGGCGGCCTATGAGGTCACCGATCTCGAGCGGGCGATCGTGAACCTCACCATGACGAACATCCGCTCCGTCATGGGGTCGATGGACCTGGACGAGCTGCTGTCGAACCGCGAGGTCATCAACGCCAATCTGCTGCACGTCGTCGACGACGCGACCTCGGCCTGGGGCGTCAAGGTCACCCGGATCGAAATCCGGGACATCACGCCGCCGCGCGACCTGGTCGACGCGATGGCCCGCCAGATGAAGGCCGAGCGCGAGCGGCGGGCCACGATCCTGGAGGCCGAGGGCGATCGCCAGGCGCAGATCCTGCGCGCCGAGGGACAGAAGCAGGCGGCCATCCTCGAAGCCGAGGGCCGGCGCGAAGCCGCCTTCCGGGACGCCGAGGCGCGCGAGCGGCAGGCCCAGGCAGAAGCCGAGGCGACCCGGATGGTCTCAGAAGCGATCGGCGCCGGCGACATCCAGGCGGTCAACTATTTCGTCGCCCAGAAATATGTCGAGGCCCTGCAGAAGATCGCCTCCGCCCCCAACCAGAAGGTGTTCTTCATGCCGATGGAGGCGACCGGCGTCATCGGCGCGATCGGCGGTGTCGCGGTGGAACGAGGTGTCGCGCGAGATCGAGAGCGGGATCTCGCGCTCGGTGACCACCGCCGTGTCGTGGCCGCGGCAGCGGCCGTGGAGCAGCCGGCCCGGTGCGCCGAACAGCGCCGCCAGCACCTCGGGCGTG
>JAJUFW010000022.1 GCA_029263555.1 Alphaproteobacteria bacterium | reverse complement strand
ATTGCTCGCAACGGAATAGCGTCGAGCCGTCGGGCGCTCGTTCGATCCGGAAGAGTTCTCCGGCGCAATGGCGGCAGGCGGCAATATCAGGGGACTCGGGCATCGTTCACTCCTGGCAGGAGCGCCGGCGGACGCGGCAGCGGTACGGCCACCCGCCTGTCCGCCGGTTTCGACAAGGGAGATCCCTGGCACGGGAGCGGGACGGGCCGGGCCCGCCTGCGCTCGCTTCCCCCGCGCATCCGCCTCAGGCGGGGCTTTCCGCCCAGGTCGTCCTTTCGCTTCGCCCCGGTCCGACCGCCGTCGCGGGCCCGCTTCCGCAGACGGGGCAGGTCGCCGCCGTTAGAACGGCGTGGGAGCGGGCGGCATCCGTGGCCTCGTAGTCGATCGTCCAGGCATGACCGCAACTCAGGCAGCGAACGTTGTGCCGGAATTCAGTGGTGTCGGGCATGTTCTCCCTCTCCATTGGGTGGTTCCGGGATCGACCGATGTCGTCCAGAATATAATGCAGGTTCGCGAGACTTCGGAGGGGCTGCATGGCGGACAATGCGGCCCGCCGCCTCCCGGGGGTTCGACCGGCAGCCATGCGTGCTATATCTCTCCCATGGCTACATCCTCCTGGTCCGACGATCCTCTTGCCTTCGAACCGACGCCGGACGGCGCGCCGCGTTCCTATCCCTATCTTGCCGGCCTGAACGGGCCGCAGCGGTCGGCTGTGGAAACGCTCGACGGACCGGTGCTGGTCCTGGCCGGGGCGGGGACGGGCAAGACGAGGGTGCTGACGACCCGTCTCGCCCATCTTCTGGTCACCCGGCGCGCCAGGCCCGGCGAGATCCTGGCGGTCACCTTCACCAACAAGGCCGCGCGCGAGATGCGGGACCGGGTGGGCGCCCTGGTCGGGGTGCCGACGGATGGCTGGTGGCTCGGCACCTTCCATGCGCTGGCGGCGCGGATCCTCCGGCGTCATGCGGAGGAGGTGGGGCTCCGGTCCAATTTCACGATCCTCGACACGGACGACCAGCTTCGACTCGTGAAGCAGCTTCTGGAGGCGGAGAACATCGACTCCAAACGCTGGCCGGCGCGCATGGTGCTGGGCGTGTTCGAACGCTGGAAGGACAAGGGCCTGACCCCCGACCGCCTGAAGCCCGAGGACGGCGGCGAGGTGGCCGGCGGAAGGGTGACGGAGCTCTACCGCGCCTATCAGGAGCGGCTGCGGACGCTCAACGCGTGCGATTTCGGCGACCTCCTGCTGCACAATCTGACGCTGTTCCAGATCAGCGAGGAGAGCGGGGGACGGCGTCGATATCCCATTCTGGAGGAATATCAGCGCCGGTTCCGGTACATCCTGGTGGACGAATACCAGGATACCAACGTCGCCCAGTATCTCTGGCTACGGGCCCTGGCCCAGGCGCACAGGAACATCTGCTGCGTCGGCGACGACGACCAGTCGATCTACAGCTGGCGGGGCGCGGAAGTCGCGAACATCCTGCGGTTCGAGCAGGATTTCCCCGGCGCCGTCGTGATCCGGCTGGAGCAGAACTACCGTTCGACGGACCAGATCCTGGGCGCGGCCTCGGGGCTGATCGCCCACAACCAGGGGCGCCTCGGCAAGACCTTGTTCACCACGTCGACCGGCGGCGAGAAGGTGGTCGTCCATTCGGTTCTCGACAGCGAGGAAGAGGCCCGCTGGATCGGCGACCGGATCGAGACGCTTCAGAGGGACGGTGTCGGCCTGGACGAGATCGCGGTTCTGGTCCGCGCGTCGTTCCAGATGCGCGGCATCGAAGAGCGGTTCCTGACGCTCGGCCTGCCGTATCGGGTCGTCGGAGGACCCCGGTTCTACGAGCGCCTGGAAATCCGGGACGCGCTGGCCTATCTGCGCGTGATCGTGCAGCCCGACGACGATCTTGCCTTCGAGCGGATCGTCAACACGCCGAAGCGGGGAATCGGTCCTTCGACCCTGCAGATGATCCACCGGGTCGCCCGCGGGGCGGGGATTTCGCTGGTCGAAGCGACGCTCCGTCTGGTCGAGACGGACGAATTCAAGCCGAAGACCCGCTCGACCCTGCGTAGCCTGATGCAGGATTTCGACCGCTGGCGTCGGATGATGGAAACGGTGCCTCATCCGGAGCTGGCGCAGATCGTCCTGGACGAGAGCGGCTACACGGGCTTCTGGCAGCAGGACAAGTCGCCCGAGGCCGCGGGGCGGCTGGAGAACCTGAAGGAACTCGTGGCGGCCATGGAGGAATTCGAGAATCTCCTCGGCTTCTTGGAGCATGTCAGCCTGGTCACCGAGAACGAGACGAACGCTGCAGGGCCCCAGGTCACGCTGATGACCCTCCATGCCGCCAAGGGGCTGGAGTTTTCCCACGTATTCCTGCCCGGCTGGGAGGAGGGGCTGTTCCCGCACCAGCGCGCCATGGACGAGGGCGGCATCGCGGCGCTGGAGGAGGAGCGCCGGCTTGCCTATGTCGGGCTGACGCGGGCAAAACATAAGGCCTATGTGTCCACATCGGCGCGGCGCCTCGTTCACGGCATCTGGCAGGACGGGCTCCCGTCGCGCTTCATCGGCGAGATGCCGGAGGCGCATGTGGAGATGACCAGCGACGTGGTCTTCGGCGAGACCGGCGACCCGCGTGGGACGTTCGCCTTCCCGATGTCCCGTTCCGCCGGATTCATGAGGAAGGCCCCTCTCACGATCGAGGGAACGGCCTACGCCGTCGAACAGCGGCCCCGGCCCGAACGGGATTTCGTGAGCGGCGACCGCGTGTTCCACCAGAAGTTCGGCTATGGAACGGTGACCGCCGCCGATGCCGGCAAGCTGACGATCGCCTTCGATCATTCCGGCGAGAAGAAGGTCATGGACAGCTTCGTCGTCCCGGCGGACCAGGCCGGCTGAGCTGCTTCCTCGCGATCGGCACGGGGGGCGGAACGCAGACGGAACCCGCAACAAGCCTGCGGTGTCAATCCGGTGTCCGGGCGACGCGGTGCGGCGCCGGGCTTCTCACCTGCGGAAACCGTTCGCGAGGAGACGACATGCGACGAGTGCTTCTTGCCTTCGCGGCGATCCTGGCCGCCATGACGCTTTCGGCATGCGACGAGGGCGGCGGCGATCAGGGCGGCACGACCCCACCGGCGAGTGAGAGCCCGTCTTCCGTGCAATAGCCGCTGCATGCCAGGATTCTGCCCCGAAAGGCGCGCAGTTTTCGGATTTCCTCCCGACCTTGGCCTGCCGATCATCGGCAGGTCTTTTTTTGCCGTCCCTCAGAGCTGGCCTGTCGACAGGTCGGGCAGGAGTTCGACCCCGCCTGGATCCGGCACGCTGTCCGGCTTTACGCTTCCGGTCCGGTTGCCGGCGTCTACGGTGGTTGCAAGCGGCGGGAAGGGTTCGGTCGCCGACAGGACCGTCTGGCGCCGTACCGCTTCGGCCAGCGCGCCCAGATTCGGATCCGCGCCGGCCAGCGCATAGACATAAGGGCCGTCGACCCACCACAAACCGCCGCCGCCCTGGCCGAAGGCCTTCGGAGCGGTCCGTTCCCGGGGCAGAACTCCCATGAACAGGCTGATCGCACCATGCGAACCTTCATAGTCGAGGCGGATCAGCGGGGCCTTGTCATCGGTCCGGCTGATCGTCGCAAGCCTGTAGCCGTGGCTGCGAAGGTCGGGGGCTTCGACCGGGCCGTCGGACAGATCGACGACCCGGGCGTGCGGGAAGCCCGCGCCGGGATGGACGGCCGCTCTGCCTGCGCGGTCCAGGAAGGCCTCCGCCGCCAGGCGGGAGCCGTCCCCTTGTCCCCGAAGCCACCAGCCCGCCGATCCGGCCCCGATCGTCAGCACGATCACCGCGGCGAGGCGCAGCAACGGAACGAATACCCTTCGGCGCGGCCGTTCGAGGAGCGAGCTCAGGCGCTCCGGCACCGGCTCCTCGAGCACGGGATCGTAAAGCCGGTGCAGGGCTTCCGTCTGCCGACGGAATGCGGCGACCCGGGCGGCAGCGGCGGGGTCGGTCGCCAGATAGTCGTCCACCTCCACACGTCTCCCGGGCTCCAGCCGGTCGTCGGCATAGGCCAGGAGATCGAACTCGCATATCGGGGGGCGGCGTTCACTCATTTGACCCTCCTCAGCAGGGTCGGTTTCGGTCGCGCCGATATGCTGCGGCGCAAGGCGTCGCGCCCCCGCGACAGGCGCGAACGCAAGGTGCCAATCGGAATGTCGAGGATCCAGGCGGCCTCGTCGTAGGGCATTCCTTCCAGGCTGACCAGCAGGATGGCGTCACGCTGGGAGGCCGGAAGGCGATCCAGGGCGTCGGCGACCCTGAGGCATTCCAGGTAGCTTTCCTGCGCGGGAGGGGCCGAACCTGCGGCGACGCCGTCCGCCGACGGTTCGGTCGGCCGGCGGCTTTCCCCCCGGCGTCGGTTCAGGTGGACATGGTAGAGCATTCGGAACAGCCAGCCGCGCAGGGTGCCGCGCCGTTGCCAGAGGTGACGCTTCCGGAGCGCCCGTTCCAGGGAGTCTTGCACCAGATCGTCCGCCTCCTCGGCGTCGCGCGTCAAGGCGCGGGCATAGCGCCGAAGATGCGGGATTTCCCGGGCGATGAGCCATTTCAGGTCGTCCACGGCAGGGATCCGGATCCGTGAGCGGGGAGCCTGGGCGGCGCCGGCAAGCCTGGCCGCCATGACAGGTAGACACCGGCGCCCTTCAAATGTTCCGGCCCATGAAAGCGCCGGTCTGGGCCCGGCGGGCGGAACCGATGCGGTTGGGCGGTGTCGGTCGGGGGGAAGCGTGGGACAGGAAGATCTCCCTTCGCCACCGGACACCTAGATGGAGCATCTCATGACGATCCGTGACTGTCTTGCCGCCGGGCTTCTGGCCTCGACCCTCGCCTTCGGCGCCGCCGCGGTGCAGGCGCAGGACCAGCCCGCGGCTCCCGCCCAGCAGTTCGATGACAGCGAGCTCGAGTCCTACGCGGAGGCCTCGGCCGAGCTGCGCACGATCAGCCAGGACTGGGAGGCCCGCATGGCCGGGGCCGAGGACGCCCAGGAGATGGAGCAGATGCAGGTCCAGGCCGAGACGGAGATGGTCGAAGCCGTGGAAGCCGAAGGGCTGACCGCGGAAAGGTTCAACACCATCACCCGCGCGGCCCAGGCGGACCCGGCGCTGGCCCAGCGCCTGATGCAGATGATCGAGGACGTGCAGGGCGGCGGCTGAACCCCCACCGGTCGGGGTTGACTTCCCGGCGCCGTCGGTAGTACCGGCTCCATTCCCTCGTTCCCCGTCCGGCGTGTCCGGCCCGGGGGATGAGGGGATTCGGATCATCGATCAGGTATTGCTCCCATGGCCCAGACCGAAGGCCCACCCGCCTGGCGTGTAGCCGTCACGGTTCCCCAGCGTTACGCGGATGCCTTCGAGGAGGCCTTCGCGGACGGCTTCACGGCGGTCTCCGCCTTCGAGGGGGAGGACGGGAACTGGACGGTCGAAGCCTTCGCCCGGGAAAAGCCCGATGCGGGGCCGCTCGGGATCCGGGTCGCCCTGATCGCGGGCGCGGTCGGCATCGAAGAGCCGGCCCTGTCGCTCGAGAAATTGCCTGAAACCGACTGGCTGGCGGCCAGCTACAAGGCGTTTCCGCCGATCCGGATCGGGCGGTTCTATATTCATGGCTCCCACATCGATGAGCGCGTGCCGCCCTCGTCGATCGGCCTGACCATCGACGCCGCGACCGCCTTCGGTACCGGCGAGCACCCGACCACCCATGGCTGTCTGCAGGCGATCGAAAGATTGTCGAAGCGGATCCGAGTGAAGCGCGCCCTGGACATGGGCTGCGGCACCGGCATCCTGGCTTTCGCCATCGCCAAGTCCTGCGGCTGTCCCGTCCTGGCCGCCGACATCGACCGGGAATCGGTCCGGGTGGCCGGTGTGAACGCCCGCGTGAACCGTGTCGCCGACAGGGTCAGCGCCCTCATCAGCGACGGCTACCGCCATCCCATGATCGGGGAGAGGGGACCCTACGACCTGATCGTGTCGAACATCCTGGCGCGGCCGCTGGCCCGGATGGCGTGCGACCTCGCGGCGCATCTCGCCCCCGGAGGAACCGCGGTCCTGGCGGGACTGCTGGCCCATCAGGAGTGCCAGGTCCTGAATGCCCACAGGGCACAGGGGCTGGCCCTCGTCGGACGGATCCCGGTCAAGGGCTGGCCGACGCTGATCCTGCGCAAGCGATAGGCTGTCGCCCGCCCGGAAGCGGAGATCCGCTTTCCTGGGCGCTGCTATCGCCCGTCATTCATCCCATCATCCCGGATCCGCACGAGTCGAGGCCGGCCTGCGCCCGCCTGCGGGGGCGCTTCTGCCCGCATGGTGCCTCTCCCCGCGTCCATTTCCGGCCACGCGCCGTCGCCTCCCTGCCGCACAAGTAAACCACCGGTTACCATGATGGCCTGACGATCTTCCGGACCGCGGGGGTTGACAGCGGGAGGCTCCGCATTGCTACACTCCATATGTAACTAACCGGTTATATACGTGAGTGCGATGCGGGTTGCTCTTTGCAACGAAGTGCTGCGGCATCTGTCCTTCGAGGACCAGTGCGCCTATGCCGCCGCGCTCGGCTATGACGGGCTCGAGATCGCTCCGTTCACGCTGGCCGAAGATCCGTCGACGCTGACGGACCGGGACATCGCGGGGATCCGCAGCACTGCCTCGGCCCACGGGCTTGCGATCACCGGTCTCCACTGGCTGCTGGTGTCGCCCGCGGGCCTTTCGATCACGAGCTCCGAACCGGCGGTGCAGAAGCGGACGCGCGAGATGATCGCGCGCCTCGTCGATCTCTGTGCAGCGCTGGGCGGCGACGTGCTGGTCCACGGCTCGCCCGCGCAGCGCGCCCTGCCCGAGCTCGGCGCAGACGAGGCCCGCAGCCGGGCGATCGAGCAGTTCGCGGCCGCGGGCGCCAGGGCCCGCGACGCCGGCGTGACCTATTGCATCGAGCCGCTTCCCCCGCGGGAGACGAACTTCATCAATACGGTCCAGGAGGCCGCTTCCCTGGTCGAGGCGATCGGCGAGCCCGGGCTGCGGACGATGATCGACACCTCGGCGGCGGGTGCGTCGGAGAGCGAGCCGGTGCCCGACCTTCTGGACCGGTGGCTGCCGACGGGCCTCGTCGCCCATGTGCAGATCAATGACACGAACAGGAAGGGGCCCGGGCAGGGCGGGGACGCCTTCGCGCCGGTCCTGGCCGCGCTCAGGCGGCACGGCTGGGATCGCACCGTCGCTGTCGAGCCGTTCGACTACCATCCCGACGGTCCGGCCTGCGCGGCCCGCGCCATCGGCTATGTACGCGGCATTCTTGAGGCGCTGCCATGACTGCTGAGCGGATCGTCGTACGCGCGATCGAAGCCTTCGAACGGGACGTCGTCCTGCGGCTGCCGTTCCGGTTCGGCGTGATCACCCTGCGCGAGGCGCCGCAGGCGTATTTGCGCGCCTATGTCGAACGGCCCGACGGGCGCGGCGCCTGGGGGCATGCCGCGGAACTGATGGTGCCGAAATGGTTCGACAAGAACCCGGCGCTGAGCAACGAACAGAACTTCGACCAGCTCCGCCGCTCCATCGGCATGGCGCGCCGCCTTTACCTGGACCAGGATCGGCCGGCGACGGCGGCAGAGCTCGACCGGTCGGTGGATGCCGAACAGCGGCGGCGTCTTGAGGGCGAGAACGGCCTTGTCGCCGGCTACGGGCCGGCGCTCGTCGCCCGTGCTGTCCTGGACGGCCTTTGCCGGCTGGAGGAAATTCCGTTCTACGAAGCGGTCCGGCGGAACCGGATCGGGCTCGTCACCGGCCTTCTGCCCGGCGATCTCGCCGGCTTCGATGTCGACCGGTTCTTGAATTCGCTCGAGCCCCGGACGTCGATCGAGGCGCGTCACACGGTCGGCCTCGCCGACCCGGTGACGGAGGCCGAGGTGGCCGAGCCGGTCGGCGACGGGCTGCCGGAAAGCCTGGAGGCGGTGATCGCGCGCTACGGCCACCGGTACTTCAAGATCAAGGTATCCGGCGACACGGATGCCGACCGGGAGCGCCTCGCCGCCATCGCCGCCATTCTCGACCGAGCCGGGGACTACCGCATCACCCTCGACGGCAACGAACAGTTCGCCGATTTGGCCGCGCTCGACGACTTCCTGCAGCGGCTGGGCGCGGAACCGAAGCTCGCGCGCTTCATGGCCTCGATCCTCTATGTCGAACAGCCGCTCCAGCGCGCAAGAGCGCTGGAGCAGCCGCTCGGCCGCCTTGCCGGACGGCATGCCTTCATCATCGACGAGAGCGACGCCGATCTCGACAGTTTCGTCCGGGCGCGCGACCTCGGCTATCGAGGCGTGTCCTCCAAGACCTGCAAGGGGCTCTACCGGTCGCTTCTGAATGCGGCGCGCTGCCGCCATTGGGACGGGGCGGGCGAGGGGCGGTTCTTCCTGTCCGGGGAGGATCTGACCACCCAGGCCGGGATCGCGGTGCAGCAGGATCTGGCGCTCGTCTCGCTGCTCGGCCTCACGCATGTCGAACGGAACGGCCACCACTATGTGAACGGCATGGCCGGCGGCACGACCGCCGAGATGGACGGGTTCGCCCGGGCCCATCCCGACCTCTACGACCGCGACCGGACCGGCCTGCATCTCAGGATCGAGGACGGCCGGATCTCCATCGGCTCGCTTGGCTGCATCGGATACGCGACCGGCGCGACGCCGGACTACGACGCCATGCGGCCGATGACATTCTGAACGCAACGAACTGAACGCAACGTAAGGACGCCCAAGGGGGAAACCATGGCAACGAGAACGATCGGCGTGATCATGAACGGCGTGACCGGCCGGATGGGGATGAACCAGCACCTGATCCGATCGGTGCTGGCCATTCGCGACCAGGGCGGCGTGACCCTCCGGAACGGCGACCGGCTGATCCCCGATCCGATCCTGGTCGGGCGCAACGAGGACAAGATCCGGAGGCTGGCCGAGACGCACGGCGTCCGGCGCTGGACCACCGATCTCGAAGGCGCGCTCGCCAATCCCGACGACACGATCTTCTTCGATGCCGCCTCGACGCAGCTCCGCGCCGGGCTCCTGAAGCGGGCGATCGCCGCCGGCAAGCATGTCTATTGCGAGAAGCCGATCGCCGAGACCCTTGCCGACGCCGTGGACCTCTACCGTACGGCCGAGCGGGCCGGGGTGAAGAACGGCGCGGTCCAGGACAAGCTCTGGCTGCCCGGCTTGCGCAAGCTGAAGCGCCTGATCGACGGCGGCTTCTTCGGCCGGATCCTCAGCGTGAGGATCGAGTTCGGCTACTGGGTCTTCGAGGGCGACTGGCTCCCGGCGCAGCGGCCGTCCTGGAACTACCGCAAGGAGGATGGCGGCGGGATCATCCTCGACATGATGTGCCACTGGCGCTACGTGATCGACAATCTGTTCGGCGCCCCCAAGGCGCTGAGCTGCATCGGCGTCACGCATATTCCGACGCGCTGGGACGAACGGGGCGAGCCCTACCAGGCCACCGCCGACGATGCCGCCTATGCGACGGTCGAGCTGGACAACGGCGCGATCGTCCAGATCAACAGCAGCTGGACCGTGCGCGTCCGCCGCGACGACCTGGTCACCTTCCAGGTCGACGGGACCCATGGATCGGCCGTCGCCGGCCTGACCGACTGCCGCATCCAGCCGCGCGCGGCCACGCCGAAGCCCGTGTGGAATCCCGATCAGAAGCAGACGATCGACTTCTACGCCGACTGGCAGCTCGTCCCCGACAACGAGCCGTTCGACAACGCCTTCAAGGAGCAGTGGGCGCTGTTCCTGAAGCATGTCGTGGATGGCGATCCGTTTCCCTGGACCCTGCGGGAAGCGGCCAAGGGCGTTCAGTTCGCCGAGCTCAGCCTGAAGAGCTGGGCCGAGCGGCGCTGGGTCGACGTCCCGGCCCTGGAGGACTGAACCGATGGCGAGCATCCTTCTGCCGACGTCGAGCGGCACGCTCGAGAGCTATGCCTTGCGTGAGGCGGCGGGCTTCGGCGCGCCGGTCCGGCGGCCGTTCGCGCGCATCGCCTATGCCGCGGCCCATGTCGTCGCCGATCCCCTGGCCGATATCGACCCATGGCTCGGCGCGGCCGTCGACTGGGACCGCACCATCGCCTATCGGCGCCATCTCGGGAGCCTCGGCTTCGGCGTCGCCGAGGCGATGGACACCGCCCAGCGCGGCATGGGGCTCGACTGGCCGACCAGCCTGGAACTGATCCGGCGCAGCCTGGAGGCCGCCCGGGACATAGACGGGGCCGTCATCGCCTCCGGCTGCGGAACGGACCATGTGGCGCCCGCCGACGTCCGCTCGATCGACGATGTCATCGCGGCCTACGAGACCCAGGCCGAAGCGATCGAGGCCCTGGGCGGCCGCCTGATCCTGATGGCGAGCCGGGCGCTGGCCGCACGGGCGACGTCCCCCGCCGATTACGAGAAGGTCTATGGCCGGATCCTCTCCCAGGCGCGGGAGCCGGTTATCCTGCACTGGCTCGGCGACATGTTCGATCCGGCGCTTGCCGGCTACTGGGGCAGCAGCGATCTCGACGCTGCGATGGAGACGTGCCTGCGGGTCATCGAGACCAATGTCGACAAGGTGGACGGGATCAAGATCTCGCTGCTCGACGATGCGCGGGAGGTCGCGATGCGCCGGCGCCTGCCGGCGGGCGTGCGGATGTACACCGGCGACGACTTCAACTATCCCGGCCTGATCGCCGGCGACGGGACCGGCTACAGCCACGCGCTGCTCGGCATCTTCGACGCGATCGCGCCGGCCGCCTCGGCCGCCCTGGCGGCCCTGACCGATGGCGACGAGGAGCGCTATTACCGGATCCTGGCGCCGACCGTCCCGCTGTCGCGGCACATCTTCCGGGCGCCGACCCGCTTCTACAAGACCGGCGTCGTGTTCATGGCGTATCTCAATGGCCACCAGGACCATTTCACGCTGGTCGGGGGGCAGGAAAGCGCGCGCAGCACGGTTCATCTGGCCGAGCTGTTCCGCTTAGCGGACCAGGCGGGGCTGCTGGCCGATCCGGATCTGGCCGCCTCCCGCATGAAGGCCGTGTTGCGGGTGAGGGGGATCGAGCAATGAGCGCCCGTCCCCTCGTCGATCATTCCCGCCTGTCGATCAACACCGCGACCACCCGGGCACAGTGGACTTTGGCGGAAGCCATCAAGGGCTATGCGACGCTCGGCGTCCGGGGCATCTCGGTGTGGCGCGATCAGCTTGCCGACTGCGGACAGAAGGAGGCGGCGCGCCTGCTGGCGGATCACGGCATGACCGTGACCGGACTCTGCCGCGGCGGCATGTTCCCCGCCGCCACGGCTGCGGAGCGCCAGGCCGCCATCGACGACCATCTCCGCGCGATAGAGGAGGCCGTTGCCATCGGGGCGCAATGCCTGGTCCTGGTGGTCGGCGGGTTGCCGAAGGGATCGAAGGACATTGCCGGTGCCCGGTCGATGGTGCTGGACGGACTGTCCGCGATCCTGGAATTCGCGCGCAGCGCAGGCATGCCGCTCGCGATCGAGCCGTTGCATCCGATGTACGCCGCGGACCGGGCCTGCGTGAACACCATGGCCCAGGCGAACGATCTCTGCGACCGGCTGGGACCGGGCGTCGGCATCGCGGTCGACGTCTATCACGTCTGGTGGGACCCGGACCTGGAGAGGGAGATCAGCCGTGCCGGAAGCCGGATCCTTGCGTTCCACATCTGCGATTGGCTGGTGCCGACGCGGGACCTCCTGCTCGACCGCGGCATGATGGGCGACGGGGTGATCGACATTCCGCGGATCCGCGGATGGGTCGAGGCGGCCGGATATGACGGCTTCCACGAAGTGGAGATCTTTTCTGCCGAGACCTGGTGGAAGCGTGACCCGAACGAAGTCGTGAATACCTGCAAGGAGCGCTACCTGACGGTCGTCTGACATTCGTACCGGTTGGTTACTTATCGCTTGACAGGGTTTCGGTGGAGGCGTCAGCCTTCCCGACAAGGAACGGTCCGGGAAGGCCGGAAGCAATAACGTCAAGGGAGGAAGAGATGAGAATTGCGGGTACTGGTTTGGCGGCATGTGTCGCGATGGGGGTGGCCCTCGCGGTCGCGCCGGCCTTCGCGCAATGGCAGCCGACGAAGCCGATCAACATCATCGTGCCCTGGGGGGCCGGCGGATCGACCGACCAGGTGGCGCGCGTGATGGCGCCGATCGTCGAGAAGGCACTGGGGCAGAGCGTCGTCGTGGTCAACCAGCCGGGAGCCTCCGGCGCGATCGGGACGAAGGCGGTGCTGGACGCGCCGCGCGACGGCTATACCTGGACGGCCAATGCGATCGCCAACAACGCGACCTATACCGTCACCGGCCTGATCGAGGACACGTCGATCGACGATTGGCACATCTACCTCTCCGTCGCGAATGCTCCGGTGGTGAGCGTGCCGGTCGACAGCGAGTTCCAGGATTTCGGGCAGCTTCTCGATGCTTTTCGGCAGCGCGGCAACGAGATCACCGTCGCGACGGCGGGCGTCACCTCGTCCGGCGGCACGGCGATCGCCGCGCTGGCCGATGCCGGCGGGTTCGAATACCGGATGATCACCTATGACGGCGGCAACCCGGCGGTCATCGCGACCGTCGCGGGCGAGGCGATGGTGACCACCCAGCTTGCCGTCGAGCAGTCGGAGATGATCCGCGGCGGTCGCCTGCGGCCGCTGGCGGCACTGACCGACCAGCCGCTGGAGATCGAGGGCATGGATCCGATCCCGCCGATCACGCAGTGGCTGCCGGAAATGCCTGTGGCGCCGGACTATTTCGGCATCTTCCTGCCCCGTGGCGTCCCGGACGAGGTGGTCGCGACCATGGACCGCATCTGGGAAGAGCACATGATGAACTCCGAGGAGCTGAAGGCCTATGCCAGGGAGCGCGGCGCCGTCTTTGCGCCTTCCTACGGCGAGGAAGCCCGGAGGCTGGCGATGCCGATCGGGATCACCGAGGCCTGCGGGCGCGCGGCGCGCGGCGCGGCCGAGAACGACCCGAGCATCATCGGCATCGACTGCGAGACCATGACCGAGGTCGGGCGCAACTAACGGGATCGACCGGCCGGGCCGATCCATGCCCGGCCGGTCGTCGTCGTTCCTTCCGAATCGGTTGTGTCGGGGAGACTGGCATGAGGCCGCAGCGGCTGAATCGAGCCGATTTCATCACTGCGATCGTCCTGATCGTGCTCGGGATCGCGATCGTCTACGGATCGTGGACGATGCCGCGCCTCGAGAACCGTGGCATCCACCCCTCGAGCGTCCCGGGACTGGTTCCCGGCATTCTCGGGTTCGCTCTGGCCGTCTGCGGCGGCATCCTGGCCCTGCGGTCCCGCCCCGGGCGCGGCAGCGGGGCTGCTGCCGAAGGCGCAAGCTTCAACTACGACCGTCCGCAGTTGCTCCGGCTCGGCATCACGGCTGCGCTGACCCTGATCTATGCCCTGGTCCTGGTCGGCACGCTCCCATTCTGGCTGGCGACGGCCATCTTCGTCCTGGCCTTCATCGTGATCTTCGAGCGGATGGCGGACGAGATGCGGCAGAGAAGTTTCCCCCGTATGCTGGTCATGGCCCTCACCCAGGCGGTGATCGTCGGCGCGGCGACGCATCTCATCTTCGAAGAACTTTTCCTGGTGAGGCTCCCGTGAGCGGGGCGCGAGGGGATGAACGGAATGTTTGACGCTCTGGAACTGCTCGGCCGGGGAGTAGGGCATTTCCTGACGTTGGAGGCTCTCTTCAACGTCGCTTGGGCGACCCTGCTCGGCATCGTCATCGGTGCGTTGCCGGGGCTGACCGCGACGATGGGCGTCGCGCTCCTGGTGACGCTGACCTACAAGATGGTGCCCGAGCAGGCGATACTGTGCCTGGTCTGCATGTATGCCGGTGCGATCTACGGCGGCAGCAGAAGCGCAATCCTGCTCAACATCCCCGGAACACCGGCAAGCGCGGCGACGACGCTCGACGGCTTCCCGCTCGCCATCCAGGGGCGGGCCGGCTATGCGATGGGCGTCGCGACGACCAGTTCGGCGCTGGGCACGGTCGTGGGCATCGTCT
>JAJUFW010000341.1 GCA_029263555.1 Alphaproteobacteria bacterium | reverse complement strand
CGGCCGGCGACCAGCCGACCGCCATCCGCGAGCTGGTAGCCGGGCTGCGGAACGGTGAGCGCGATCAGGTGCTGCTGGGCGTCACCGGGTCCGGCAAGACCTTCACCATGGCGCATGTCATCCAGGAGATGCAGCGTCCCGCGCTGATCCTGGCACCCAACAAGACCCTTGCCGCGCAGCTCTATGGCGAGTTCAAGAGCTTCTTCCCGAACAATGCGGTCGAATATTTCGTCTCCTACTACGACTATTACCAGCCGGAGGCGTATGTCCCGCGCACGGACACCTATATCGAGAAGGAAAGCTCGATAAACGAGCAGATCGACCGCATGCGCCATGCCGCGACCCGTGCGCTGCTGGAGCGGCGGGACGTGATCATCGTCGCGTCGGTGTCGTGCATCTACGGCATCGGCGACGTCGAGACCTATTCCGACATGACGGTGACGCTGGAGAAGGGCGGCAGCATCAATCGCCAGCAGCTTCTGCAGCAGTTGATCGAGATCCATTACCGCCGCAACGACATGGACTTCGGCCGCGGCACCTTCCGTGTGCGCGGCGACGTGGTCGAAATCTTCCCGGCCCACCTGGAGGATCGGGCTTGGCGCGTGTCCCTGTTCGGAGACGAGATCGAGTCGATCCAGGAGTTCGACCCCCTGACGGGCGAGAAGCATGCGAACCTTCCCAAGGTGCGCATCTTCGCCAACAGCCACTATGTCACCCCGAAGCCGACGCTTGCCCAGGCGATCCGCCAGATGAAGGAGGACCTGAAGGCCCGGCTGCGGGAGTTCGAGGCCCAGGGCAAGCTCCTGGAGGCGCAACGGCTGGAGCAGCGGACGACCTTCGACATCGAGATGATGGAGGCGACCGGTTCCTGCGCCGGGATCGAGAACTATTCGCGCTACCTGACCGGCCGCAAACCCGGCGAGCCGCCGCCCACCCTGTTCGAGTACCTGCCCGACGACGCTCTCCTCTTCGTCGACGAGAGCCACGTCATGGTGCCCCAGATCGGCGGAATGTACCGCGGCGACCGCGTCCGCAAGACGACGCTTGCGGAATACGGGTTCCGCCTGCCGGCCTGCGTCGACAACCGCCCGCTCAAGTTCGAGGAGTGGGAGGCGATGCGGCCCCAGACGATCTTCGTATCGGCAACCCCGGGCGACTGGGAGATGGAGCGGACCGGCGGCGTCTTCGTCGAACAGGTGGTCCGGCCGACCGGCCTGATCGACCCGCTGGTCGAGGTCCGGCCGACGGCGACCCAGGTGGACGACGTGATGGCGGAGTGCCGCGAGGTGGTCGCCCGCGGCCAGCGCGTGCTGATCACGACGCTGACCAAGAAGATGGCCGAAGCGCTCACCGAGTATATGAGCGAGGCCGGCCTCAAGGTCCGCTACATCCATTCTGACGTGGAGACCCTGGAGAGAATTGAGATCATCCGCGACCTGCGGCTCGGGGTCTATGACGTGCTGATCGGCATCAACCTGCTGCGCGAGGGGCTGGACATCCCGGAATGCGGCCTAGTCGCCATTCTGGACGCCGACAAGGAAGGCTATCTCCGCTCGCGAACGTCGCTCATCCAGACGATCGGCCGGGCCGCCCGCAACGTGGACGGCCGGGCGATCCTTTACGCCGACCGGATGACCGATTCGCTGAAGGCGGCGCTGGACGAGACGGCGCGCCGGCGCGAGAAGCAGCAGGCCTACAACGCGGCACACGGCATCACGCCGGAAAGCGTGCGCAAGAACATCTCCGACATTCTGGACAGCGTCTACGAGCGGGGCGACCGGGTCGTCGTCGGCACGGGCGACAAGGATGTGACGCACCTCACCGGCAAGAGCCTGAAGGACCACATCGCGGATCTGGAACGGCGGATGCGGGCTGCCGCAGCCGATCTGGAATTCGAGGAGGCGGCGCGCCTGCGGGACGAGCTTCGCCGGCTGGAAGCGGCGGACCTTGAGCTTGGGGCCGTGGCAGCATCGTCCGGGCCCTCCGCCGCAAGCCCCGCGCGCGGCCAGGGCCGGCGGCCCTCCAGCCGCCGCGGCAAGGGCCGCTAGCGCCCCGCGCCCCTGCGGCTTTCCGGGCGAAGTCGCCGGCGGACGGCGCAGGCTGTATAGATATCGATCGTCACGGGTCTTCGGATCACCGGCCCGGCGTCTCGGCTTTCCGTCCCGCCGCGCGGCCAGGGCCGGTCTTGAGAGCCGGGCCTCCCTCGTCGATCTGCTGTTCCTCGACCGTCGTGTCGACGCTCCTTTGGGCCTCCTCGGCATGGCGGCTGAACCATTGGAAGAGCCCGAGGCCGATCAGGGCGAAGATGCCCGTCGCCACGACCGCCGCCGGATAGATCAGATATTCCGGCCCCTGCTCCTTCGTCTCGAAGATCATGACCAGCCCTTCCAGGCAGACGACGATCACGATGATCGTGACGAATTTGGTGAGCGACTGGCGCGCCTCCCCGGCCGAGCGCAGCTCCCGGTCCCTGAGCACCTCCTCCTCGAGCAGGAACTTGGCGACATCGATGACCGCGATGCCGATGACGACGAGGCCGATCGCATCGAGAATCGGGAGGACGAAGGCCTCACGGGTGACGGCGCTTTCGACGACCTGCCAGGCGGCGGTGCCGACCAGCACCAGCGCAAGCACCGTCAGGACGAAGGTCGCTAGGACGTACAGGAGCTTCGAAAGCTGCGCGAAGGCTTTGTCTATCATGCATCGTCTCCAGTCGCCGCCCGGTGCATGGCCGCCGCGTCCGGTCCCGGGTCAGTCTCCGCGCGGGAAGGTTGCGCGACACGCTTGATTGCGCCCGCCGGGTCCTTACTCTTGCGGGCCATGTCTGAACCCGTACGCACCGCGATCGTCACCGGCGCCGCCAAACGCATCGGCCGCGCGATCGCCTTCGACCTGGCTGCCCAAGGCTGGAACGTCGCCCTGCATCACAACAGCTCCGTCGACGAAGCCGCGGCGGCCGTCCGGGAGATTACGGAGCGCGGCGGACGGGCCGTCGCCCTGCGCGCCGACCTCACCCGCGAAGATGAGGTCCGGACCCTGCTCCCCGCGGCCGAAGCGACCTTCGGTCCGGTCACCCTGCTGGTCAACAACGCGTCCCCCTTCGTCAGGGACGCGATCACCGACCCGCGGCGCGACATCTGGGACCTGCATATGGAAACCAATCTGCGCGCCCCGGTCCTGCTGATCCATGACCTGGCCGAACGCCTGCCCGAGGGGATGACCGCAAATGTGGTGAACATGCTGGACCAGCGGGTGCTGAACCTGACGCCTCATTTCCTGTCCTATACGCTGAGCAAGTCCGGGCTGTGGACGCTGACCCGGACGCTGGCCCTGGCCCTGGCCCCGCGCATCAGGGTCAACGGCATCGGTCCCGGCCCCACGCTGCGCAGTAACCGGCAGACGGAGGCACAGTTCCGCGCGCAATGGGAAGCGGTGCCGCTCGCCCGTCCTACCGAACCCGCGGAGATCTGTGCCGCCATCCGGTTCATCCTGGAGACGCCCTCGCTGACCGGACAGATCCTGGCCCTTGACGGCGGGGAGCATCTGGGCTGGGCGCAGCCGCGCGACGGCTTCGTTCCCGAAGAATGATTCGGTAACGATCCGCCCTTCGTTCCGGGTCAGGACTGCCCGTTATGGGGCCGGAACGAAATACCTCTAATGTGCTCGCGCATGCATTTCCGCCAAGCGAATCGGTGCGACTTGTTCACACCCCGAATCCGGCATGCGCACACCCTCCATCAAGGCCGGTACGCGTGCTGCCGGAAAAGCCTGTTTCGACTTGACTTTAGTTTTTTCTTTGAAAATCAAAGAATTATCGAATATGCCTATTTTTTGTGCAGCTTCGTGGGGGGCCAGGAATTACGCCGGACACGGCGGTTACCCCGCACTTTTTCCTCAGACTTATCCACAGCTTTCGTGGATATCGACCAAAGCCGGCGATTCCCGAAAGGGATAAGGGCGGGGCTGTTGCGGATCACGAAGCGAAAGCCAAAATAGCCGACATGACCATGGACCAGCCGCCCCTTCCCCCTCCCCCCGCAGCGACGCCGGACACCGACGGCCCGGTCCTGCCGGCGCCCCAGGCGCCGAAACCGGCACGCAGGCGGGCCGGGTCCCTGAGCGAGGGGGTG
>JAJUFW010000228.1 GCA_029263555.1 Alphaproteobacteria bacterium | reverse complement strand
CGCCAGGGCGAGCGCCCCGGGATAGATGCCGATGCGGGCGTCGATCGGCAGAAGATCGGCGAGGAGCCTGCCCGCCACCAGCGGCACGGCGGCGCCGATGACGAGCCCGGCCGCGACCCCGACGGCCGCCAGCGTCATGATCTGCGCGAGATATGTCGCGAAGACCAGCCGGCTCGACGCGCCGAGGCACTTGAAGGTGGCGATCGTGGCGGTCCGCCCCTCGAGATAGGCCTTCACGGCATTGCCGACGCCGACGCCGCCGACCAGCAGGGCAGTCAGGCCGACCAGGGTCAGGAACAGGGTGAGGCGGCCGATCATCTCGGCCAGCCGCGGCGCCGCATCGTCGAAGGTCCGGATCCGCCAGGACGCCTCGGGGAATTCGGTCCGCACCCGTTCGACGAAGCGTCCGACCTCGCTTCCCGGCGGCAGCGCCAGCCGGTAGTGGTAGCCGACCATGCTGCCCGGCCGGATCAGGCCCGTGTCGGGCAGGGCCGAGACCGACATCAGGAGCCGCGGCCCGAGGGCGAAGCCGCCGCCGGCGCGGTCGGGCTCCCGGTCGATGACGCCGCGGATCTCGAAGCTGGCGTCGCCGACCGCCACCCGGTCGCCGACGGCGACGCCGAGCCGGGTCAGCACCGTCTCTTCGACGACCGCGCCGGGAATTCCGTCGCGGGAGGCCAGCGCTGCGGCCGCATCGCCGCCGCCGGCCAGCGTCAGGGTCCCGGAGAGCGGGTAGAGATCGTCGACGGCCTTCAGCTCGACGAGCGTGCTGTCGCCGGCGCCGGTCCGGGCCATGGCCCGCATCTCGACGCTTTCCGAAACGACGGCGTTGTCCCGGAGCCAGGCAAGCTGCCCGGGCTCCGCCGGCTGGAACTGGGTGCGCAGGGCGACGTCGCCGCCCAGGATGGCCCGGCCGTCCTCGCGCAGGCCCTCCAGGATCCCGCTCGACAGCGACTGGACGGCGGCGATTGCTGCCACGCCCAGCGTGAGGCAGGCAAGGAAGATCCTGAATCCCTTGAGCCCGCCGCGCAGCTCGCGCCGGGCGAGGCGGAAGGCGAGCCCGGCGCCGGCCATCAGGAGCCGACCCGAACCCGACCGGCCGGGGCCATCCCGGCCGTTTCCGCGACGATCAGCCCGTCGACCAGCCGGACGATCCGGTCGCAACGGTCGGCCAGGGCCGGGTCATGGGT
The DNA here is from genome assembly GCA_029263555.1 of Alphaproteobacteria bacterium. GTDB lineage: Bacteria > Pseudomonadota > Alphaproteobacteria > DSM-16000 > Inquilinaceae > JAJUFW01. Next base: position 4,250 of record JAJUFW010000228.1, on the reverse strand, counting down.
GATCAGGACCAGGGTCGCGCCGCGGTTCCGGGCCAGGTCGAACATCAGGTCGATGACATGGCGGCCGGTTTCGCCGTCCAGGTTGCCCGTAGGTTCGTCCGCCAGGATGATGTCGGGCCCTGCGGCGAAGGCCCGGGCCAGCGCGACCCGCTGCTGCTCGCCGCCCGAAAGCTGGCCGGGATAATGGTCCAGCCGCCGGCCCAGCCCGACTGCGCGCAGCCCCTCGGCGGCCCGGTCGAACGCATCGCCACGGCCCGCGAATTCCAGCGGGATGGCCACGTTCTCCAGCGCGGTCATGGTCGGCACCAGATGAAAATTCTGGAAGACGATGCCGACATGGTCGCGCCGGAACAAGGCCAGCGCGTCCTCGTCCATGCCGGAAAGCTCATGCCCGGCGACCGTGACGCTTCCGGCTGAAGGCCGCTCGAGGCCGCCCAGGATCATCATCAGGCTGGATTTTCCGGAACCGGACGGGCCGACGATACTGACCACCTCGCCCCGGTCGACCGACAGGTCGATGCCGCGCAGGATGTTGACGCGACCCGCGGAGCTTTCCAAGTGTAGGTGGATTCCACGAAGCACGATCGCCTGCCTGCCGTCCGTCGCTTCGCGCAGATCCATGAGGAAAGCCCCCGTCCATGGTGTCGACTTCCAGCGTACATGGCGTGATCGCCCGCGTTTTCAACGCCGCAACGCTGTCGCTTCTTCTTGTAACCAGCCTCCTCTGCCCGGTCGAGTCGCGCGCCGACGGCGTGCGGCTCCTGGCGCTGGGGGACAGCCTGACCGCGGGGTACGGGCTTGCCGAGGCCGAGAGCTTCACGGTCCAGCTCGAGGCGGCGCTCCTGTCGGAAGGCTATGACGTCCAGGTCATCAATGGCGGCGTTTCGGGCGACACGACGGCCGGCGGGCTCGCGCGGCTGGAATGGGCGTTGTCCGACGACCCGGATCTCGTGCTGGTGGAACTGGGCGCGAATGACGGGCTGCGCGGGCTCGACCCCGCGACGACGCGGGAAAATCTCGCCCGGATCCTGGCGACCCTGAAGGAGCGCGGGATACCGGTGCTGCTGGCCGGCATGTATGCGCCGCCCAATCTGGGAGAGGACTATGGCGAACGGTTCAACGCCGTGTTCCCGGAACTGGCGGAGGAATACGACGTCCAGTTCTATCCGTTTTTCCTGGACGGCGTCGCCATGGTGAAGGACCTGAACCAAGACGACGGCATCCATCCGAACGGCCAGGGGGTCGCCGCCATCGTCGAGCGCATCGTGCCCCATGTCATTAAGCTGATCGACGACTCCGGGCTTCGGAATGCAGCCGTCCGCTGACGCCGCTCGGGCCTTTCTCTTTCCTGCCCCGACCGCGGCCGCTATACCGGCGGGCGTGATTCCTTGATCCCGGCACGGTCCGGCGCACCGGCCCGGGCCGTCCCATCCCACATCCCCTCGATTTTCCGGAGCCCCTCACATGCAGCTGCGACGGCTTGGCCGGACGGACCTCACCGTGACCTCGATCTGCCTTGGCACCATGACCTGGGGCAGCCAGAACTCGGAGGCCGAGGCCCACGCCCAGATGGACTACGCCGTGGACCAGGGCGTCAATTTCTTCGACACGGCCGAGATGTACGCCGTGCCACCGCGGGCCGAGACGTACGGGCTGACCGAGCGGTATATCGGAAGCTGGCTCGAGTCCCGCGGTCTCCGGGACCGGTTCGTACTGGCGACCAAGGTGGTCGGCCCCGGCAGCCATCTGCACTATGTCCGCGACGGCAACCCCCGGCTGGACCGGCGGAACATCGTCCAGGCGGTGGAGGACAGCCTGCGCCGGTTGCGAACCGACTATATCGACCTCTACCAGCTCCACTGGCCGGACCGGAAGACCAACACCTTCGGCCGGCTGGGCTACGTTCATGACGCGGACGCGCCGATGACCCCGCCGCTGGAGACCCTGGAGGTCATGGACGAGCTGATCCGTCAGGGCAAGATCCGCCATTTCGGCCTGTCCAACGAGACGCCCTGGGGCCTGATGACCTTCGTGCATCTGGCCGAAACGCACGGATTGCCGCGACCGGTATCGATCCAGAATCCCTACAACCTCCTGAACCGATCCTTCGAGATCGGGCTTGCGGAATGCGCGATCCGGGAGGATTGCGGCCTCCTGGCCTACGCGCCGCTGGCCGCCGGGACCCTCACCGGCAAGTATCTGGACGGACGGATCCCGCCGGGTACGCGCCGCGCCATCGACCCGCGCCCGTCCCGCTACGGCAACAGCCGCGGGGAGGCGGCGACACGGGCCTATCTCGACATTGCCCGCCGGCACGGGCTCGACCCGGCGCAGATGGCGATCGCCTTCGTTATGCGGCAGCCCTTCGTCACCTCGACGATCCTGGGCGCGACGAGCCTGGACCAGCTTCGGACCGATATGGCGGCGCGGGACGTTCAACTGGACGAAGCGGTACTGGCCGAGCTGGAGGCCGTCCACGCGGAGAATCCGAACCCCTGCCCCTGACCCGGCCCTGCCGGCGAACGGACGGAGGAGCGCCATGATCCGTCTCTTCACCGCCCTCGACCTGCCGCCCGACATCCGCGAGCGCCTGGTCATGCTGCAGTCCGGCGTTCCCGGAGCACGCTGGATCAGACCCGAGAATCTGCACGTCACCCTGCGCTTCATCGGCGAGGTGGACGAGCATGTGGTCGAGGATCTGGACGCCGCCCTGGGCCGGACGGTCGCCCCGGGATTCGAGCTGCGGCTGGAGGGGGTCGGCTATTTCGGCCCGGTCAAGCGGCCGGCCAATCTGTGGGCGGGGGTCGAACGGTCCGACGCCATCCAGTTCCTGCACGACAAGATCGACCGGGCGCTGGTGGCCGCCGGGCTCAGCCCCGACGACCGGAAATTCCGGCCGCATGTCACGCTGGCGCGGCTGAAGGCCGACAGCCGCACCGACCGGATCGGACGGTGGCTGGAGGAGAACGCCCTGTTCCGCGCCGGTCCGATCCCGGTCAGCCGGTTCGTTCTCTACCGCAGCCATCTGGGATCCGACGGTTCGGTCTATGAGCCGCTGATGGAATACCCCCTGGCCAAGGCGGCCTGACGCCGGGACGGGACGGGATCACGACCCCGTTCCCGGACGTTTGTGCGGCCGGAGGTCACGACAGATGGACCAGTTCAGGACGCCTGTGCCCGGCACCTTCGACGGCGGCTGCCTGTGCGGCGCCGTCCGCTACCGCGTCAGCGATCCTTTCGGCGCCGGCTACTGCCATTGCGAGACGTGCCGGCGCATGTCCGGCGGCCCGGCGATCATCTGGGCGGCAGTGGAGGAGCGAAGATCGGTCCTGATCAGCGGATCGCCCCTGGTCTATCGCTCCTCCGACCGGGCGCGACGCCAGTTCTGCGGCGCCTGCGGCTCAACCCTGTTCCTTCTCTACGACGACCTGCCCGGCATGGTCCTGTTCGCGACCGGCTCGCTGGACGAGCCGGAACGCCTGCCGCCGCGGTTCCACCTATGGACCAGCGCCGCCGCCGTCCCGGTGCCCGAGGACGGCCTGCCCCGCTTCCCGGAGGGACTGCCCGCGGAGGCCTTCGCCATCCCGCCGGCCTCCGCTGCGCCGGGCCGGTAGGCGAGGGGCGGTTTTCCGCTGCGGGCTGCCCTGCGGCCGTCCCGGCCCAAGCTCGCCATCCGGCGGGCCTGCGGACCTACCTTCGGCTGATGGTCCGGTGTCGCCCTAGAGCACCTCGCCCCGGACCAGCCGGGGCGGCCGGCCCGAAACGCCCATGGCCTCGCGGATGATCGCGCGCTTGAGCGGCGTCACCCGGTGGACGGCGGCCAGCACCAGATTGCGGCCCAGCTTCAGCACCGGATTGGCGTTGCTGAACGCCCGGAAGAAGGTATCGGTGTAGGCGATCACCCCCAGATTGTCGAAGCGCCGCCAGCGCTGATAGCGCCGGAGCAGGTCCGGCGCGCCGACGTCGAGCCCCAGCCGGTGGGCGTCCACCACCACCTCCGCCAGCGCCGCCGCGTCCCGCATGCTGAGATTGAGGCCCTGGGCCGCGATCGGGTGGACGGCATGGGCGGCCTCGCCCATCAAGGCGATCCGGTCGGCGACATAGGTCCGGGCATGCAGGCCCGAAAGCGGCCAGGACGAGCGCTGGCCGATCAGCCGGACGGTGCCGAGCCGGTCGCCGCAGCGCCGCTGCAGTTCGGCCTCGAACGCGTCGTCGTCCAGGGCGAGATAGGCGGGCGCGTCGTGCTTGCG
>JAJUFW010000270.1 GCA_029263555.1 Alphaproteobacteria bacterium | reverse complement strand
GTGATTTCTCCGCGATCGCTTCGGCCAGCGCATAGGTCTCATCGTCCAGTCGGTCGCCCGGGACGACGCGGTTGACGAGCCCGATCTCGCGCGCCCTGGCGGCCGGGATCATGTCGCCGGTCAGAAGCATCTCCATCGCCGCCTTGCGGCCGACCGCCCGCGAAAGCGCCACCATCGGCGTCGAGCAGAAGAGCCCGATATTGACGCCCGGAGTGGCGAAGCGGGCATCCTCCGCCGCGACGGCAAGATCGCAGCTTGCGACCAGCTGGCATCCGGCCGCGGTGGCCACGCCGTGAACCCTGGCGATGACCGGTTTCGGCAGCCGGGTTATCGTCATCATCAGGAGCGAACAGCTCCGGAACAGGGCCTCGTAGCCGTCGCGCGCCTCCGCGTCGCCAGCGGAGGCGAGCGCGCGAAGCTCCTTCAGGTCGTGACCGGCACAGAAGGCCGGGCCAGCCCCTTCGACCACGACGACCTTGGCCGTCGGATCGTCCGCGAGAGCGTCGAAGGTCTCCTGCAAGGCACCGATCAGCGCGGCCGAGAGCGCGTTGCGCGCCTTCGGCCTGTTCAGCGTGACGGTGACGACGCCCGCGCGGTCCCGGCGGAGGACGGGCGGCTCGTCGGGCTGGCCCGCTTGGGGCGTCGGGCTCGGGGCTCCGGACATCGCTTCGAAATTCCGCTGTTCGGCCGGACGGTTCCGGTCAACCTTAACGATTGCCGACGGCTCCGCAAGTCGGGGGAGCGGAAGAAGGGCGGCGGCCGGGACGGCGGTGCCCGTGGGCCGACGCGACCGCAAACCTGCGCGATCCCGCCCCGCCGAGGCCGGTTGCCGTGGAGTCGCGGAAACCCTGGAAATCCGCGGCCCTTGGCGACGGTAATATGATACCGCAAGTGTAACTGGCTGAAACCAGAACGTTTTTTGCGCTTGACCGGGGCGGAGTCATCGCATAGAAACCGCAACCACGGACGACGGCCGGGAACGGCTGTCGTCCCTTCTTATTCGAGCCGGTCTGTCCTTGAATTGGGGACGGACCCGTCCCAAGAGGGCATCCGTGATGAAAACCTATTCCGCCAAGCCGTCCGAGGTGGAAAAGAAGTGGTACGTGGTCGACGCCGATGGCGTCGTGCTCGGCCGCCTCGCCTCCCTGGTCGCCATGCGCCTGCGCGGCAAGCACAAGGCCATGTATACCCCGCATCTCGATTGCGGCGACAACATCATCGTCATCAATGCCGAGAAGGTTCGGCTGACCGGGCGGAAGCGCGAGGACAGCATCTTCTACTGGCACACCGGCCATCCGGGCGGGATCAAGGGCCGCTCCAAGGGCGAGATCCTGGACGGCAAGTACCCCGAGCGGGTGATCCAGAAGGCCGTCGAGCGGATGATTCCGCGCGGGCCGCTCGGTCGTGACGTGATGCGCAATCTCAAGGTCTACGCCGGTCCCCAGCATCCCCATGAGGCGCAGAAGCCCGAGGTGCTGGATATCGCGTCGATGAATCCGAAGAATAAGAGGTAATCATGACCGAGACGCAGACTCTGTCCGATCTCAAGGATCTCGGTCAGGCCGCCGCCGTCGAGGCGGAGGCGCCGCTTCGGGAGCAGAAGCTTGACGAGCATGGCCGCGCCTATGGTACCGGCCGCCGCAAGGATGCGATCGCCCGCGTCTGGATCAAGCCCGGCACCGGCAAGATCACGATCAACGGCCGCGACCAGGACGTCTATTTCGCGCGCCCGGTGCTGCGCATGCTCCTGCAGCAGCCGTTCCTGGTCACCGACCGGACCAACCAGTACGACGTCTATGCCACCGTCACCGGGGGCGGGCTTTCCGGTCAGGCCGGTGCGGTGCGCCACGGCATCAGCCGCGCGCTGCTGAACTACGAGCCGGCGCTGCATGGCCCGCTCAAGGCCGGCGGGTTCCTGACCCGCGACAGCCGCCAGGTCGAGCGCAAGAAGTACGGCCGGGCGAAGGCCCGCCGCAGCTTCCAGTTCTCGAAGCGCTAAGCTGCACGACATTTGCCGTCAGGCAGAAGAGGGGCGCTCCCGTCAGGGGGCGCCCTTTTTCGTGTCCGAAGCCGCCCTGGCGGAACCTGCGATCGCTCTCTTTCTTGCATGGGGAGTGGCGATCCACTACTAGGTCCCGAGGGTTTGGCGGTCTCCAAGTTCGAGGGTTCGAAAGATGACTGGGCAGAAGATTCGGGTCGGCGTTCTGGGCGCGAGCGGATACACCGGGGCCGATCTCCTGCGCCTGCTTCTGCGCCACCCGAATGCGGAGATCCGCGTGCTGACCGCCGAGCGGTCGGCCGGTCGGCCGATCGATGCCGTCTTCCCCCATCTCGGCGGCTTCGGCCTGCCGGACCTGGTCAAGGTCGAGGACGCCGACTGGTCGGAAACCGACATCGTCTTCTGCGGCCTTCCGCACGGCACGACCCAGGAGATCATTGCGGGGCTGCCGCGAAACGTGAAGGTCGTCGACCTTTCCGCCGACTTCCGGCTGGCGGATACCAGAACCTATGCCGAATGGTATGGGCATGAGCACAAGGCGCCGGATCTCCAGAAGGAGGCCATTTACGGCCTGACCGAATGGGCGCGCGAGGAGGTGCGGAACGCGCGCCTCGTCGCCAATCCGGGCTGCTACCCGACGGCGACGCTCTTGCCGCTGCTGCCTCTGGTTTCCGACCGGCTGGTCGAGCTCGAGAACATCATCGTCGACGCCAAGTCCGGCGTCAGCGGCGCGGGCCGGTCTCCCAAGGAGGCGAACCTCTTCACCGAGGTGAGCGAGGCCATGCACGCCTATGGCGTCGGCAGCCATCGGCACATGCCGGAAATGGAACAGGAGCTTGCGCGCCGCGCCGGCCGGCCCGTCCAGATTTCCTTCACGCCCCACCTCATCCCGATGAACCGGGGCGAGCTGATCACGATTTACGTGAAGCTTGCCGAAGGGGTGGGAGTCGGCGACCTGCGCGAAGGCCTGAGGCGCCGCTATGAGGGAGAACCCTTCGTCCGGGTCCTTCCCGAAGGGGGATCGCCGGCGACGCGCCATGTCCGCGGCTCCAATCTCTGCATCATGGGGGTCTTCCCTGACCGGCGGCCGGGCCACGCCATCGTCATCTCGGTCCTCGACAACCTGGTGAAGGGCGCCTCCGGGCAAGCCGTCCAGAACATGAACGTGATGTTCGGGCTGCCGGAAACCGCCGGGCTGGAGCAGGTGGCGCTGTTTCCATGAGCGGCCTGATCCTCCCCTATCGCGGCCGGCTGCCGACGATTGCGCCGGGCGCCTGGGTGGCACCCACGGCGACCGTCATCGGCGACGTCACGGTCGGGGAGGGCAGCAGCCTTTGGTTCGGCGTCATCGTTCGCGGCGATCTCTGCGGCATCCGCATCGGCGCCCGGACCAATCTCCAGGACGGCACCGTCGTGCATGTGTCGAGCCGCGGTCTCGGCGCGGAGATCGGCGATGACGTGACGGTGGGGCATATGGCCATGATCCATGCCTGCCGTCTGGAAGACGGTTCCTTCGTCGGCATGAAGGCCTGCGTTCTGGACGGGGCCGTGGTCGAGACGGGCGCCATGGTCGCGGCCGGTGCCGTGGTGTCTCCGGGCAAGCGGGTCCGCACGGGGGAACTCTGGGCCGGCGTGCCGGCCCGGCCGATGCGGACGCTGACCGAAAACGAGCGGCGGAACCTAATCGAGACCGCGCGGCATTACGTCGATCTGGCGGCGGATTATGCCGCTGAGGAGCGTTAGCCTCCGCGAGCGCCGCGGGCCCGGGCGGGCAGTCTCGGGACGGCCGCCGCAGACGTCCGGTTCGACGAACTCTTCTCCATCCGGAAACCCATGGACTCCGGCCAAATCCGGCGGGGAGTGCCTGCCGGCGGACGGCCGAATTTATCCCCCGACTGGCGCTGCGGCCTTATCGCCGCCGCATATCCGTCCCCATTTCCGCCATTCGGGTCAGGCGATCTAGATGTCGTTCCCGGGACATAACGGAGCCGATTGGAGGATATTCCGTCATGTTCGTCCATGGCTGTCTGGAAAACCAGGAGATGGAGGTACGGGCCGTCCGGCATTCCGTGAGACGCGGATCAGGGGCCCCGGCGATTGCAGCGGCGCGGGCGGAGATGACGTTCGGCAGCGATGCCCAGGACCCTGCCTTCCGGCAGGACCTCGTCGATCTTCTGCCGAATCTCCGGCGGTTTGCGCGCAGGCTGACGGGTTCCGCCGCCGACGGTGACGACCTCGTCCAGGCCGCCTGCGTGCGGGCGCTCGCCAACGCCCATCGCTGGCAGCCAGGCAGCCGGCTGGACAGCTGGATGTTCCGGATCATCCAGAATCTCTTCACGGACGGCAGGCGGGCGGCGGCCGTCAGGAAGGAGGGCGGGGACCCCGTCGATCCGGATTGGCTGCATGGCGGCGACACGAGGATCGAGGTCGAGTCGGCCCTCATGCTGGCGGCGGTCCGGCGCGCGGTCGCCCGGCTGCCGGCCGATCAGCGTCGGGTACTGATGCTGGTCGGCGTCGAAGGCATGAGCTATCGCGACACCGCCTCGGCCCTCGACATACCCGTCGGCACGGTGATGAGCAGGCTGTCCCGGGCGCGGCTGGCGCTTGCCCGACAGGTCTTCGGGGCCGACCGCCCCGACTGAGGCCCGGGGCCCAGGAGCGAGGGCCCGTCCGTCCGCGGGCGGCGGCTCCTAGGCCTTCTTTCCCTTGGGGGGCGCTTCGTCCTCGCCGGCGAATTCCTGCTCCAGCGCCCGCTCCAGGCGCAGAAGGTCCTCAGGCACCGGCATTCCCTGGGCCCTCAGGCCGGAAATCGTCTGCCGCAGGCGCAGATAGATCTCGTGCCGGTCGCCGAGGTTGCCTTCGGCCT
>JAJUFW010000568.1 GCA_029263555.1 Alphaproteobacteria bacterium | reverse complement strand
CAGCGGCGGTCGTCCGGGCGGGGTTTTTCGTTTGCGATAGCCGTGAAACGACGACAGCCGCCCGACGCGCGAGGCGGGGCGGCTCCGTGCGGCGCCGGAACGGGTGTACCTGTTCCGGCCCCGATCAGGCCGTTCCTCAGCGAGCGGAGGTGGCGTCGGGCAGGTCGCCCAGATAGATTCCGAGGCCCCGCGCGGTCGTGACCAGCGGGCTGTTGAGCTCGACCGCCTGATAGTTCGCGATCGCCTGGTCGAGCGGCACGTCGATGACCTGGCGATTCGACCACGCGACCATCCGATCGTACTTTCCGGCAGCGATCAGGTCGACGGCATGCACGCCGAAGGCCGAGGCGACCAGCCGGTCGCGCCAGGTCGGCATGGACCCGCGTTGCACATGGCCCAGCACGGTAACCCGAGTCTCCGCCCCGGTCGCCGAAGCGATCCGCTCGCTCAGATAGTCGCCGATGCCGCCGAAGCGCTTCTCGCCGCCGTGATACTCCTTCTGCAGCGTTCCGCCCTCGACCGTCTGGACGGCTTCGGACACGACCACCAGCGCGAAGTTACGCCCGCCCCGGCGGACCTGCTTGATCTTGGCGGCGATGCCTTCGATCGAATAGGGAATCTCGGGAATCAGGATGACGTCGGCACCGCCGGCGATCCCGGCATTCAGCGCGATATGGCCGGCGTCGCGGCCCATCACCTCCAGGACCATCACCCGGGCGTGGCTGGCGGCGGTCGGCTGAAGCCGGTCCAGCGCCTCCGTCGCGACGGCAACCGCCGTGTCGAAACCGACCGCGACCTCGGTCATGCCGACGTCGTTGTCGATGGTCTTCGGAATCCCGACGAGGTTCAGCCCGCCCTGCTGCGCCAGCCTGCGCAGGATCGCGAAGCTGCCGTCGCCGCCAATGCCGATCAGGGCGTCGAGGCCCAGCTCGCGGCAGCCGCCGATGATCTCGGCGGAACGGTCCTTGACCGTGCCATCCGCCATCGGGAAGGCGAAGGGATTGCCGCGATTGGTCGTCCCGAGGATAGTGCCGCCCTGCCGCAGGACGGTGCCGGAGAATGTTTCTGGCCGCAGCACCTCGTATTGCAGGGGCCGGGACAGAAGGCCCATCGTGCCTTCCTTCAGGCCGATGACCGTCCATCCAAGCTCGGCCGCGCGGAACACGGCGGCGCGGATGACAGCATTGAGACCAGCACAATCGCCGCCGCTTGTCAGAATACCGATGCGCTTCTCGCCAGCCATTCTCTTTCTCGACTGCTCAGGGCCGAACAACGGCGCGTAGTGTTACCAGATCGGCACCGGGCCGCAAAGCAGAGCCTTTCACCGCGGGGCGCGGTCTGCCGCGTTTCGGATCGCCTGGCGATCTTGCTATACTGGGGCGTCAAGGAGGACCAGCGATTTGGATACCGTCTATATGGACGACGTCGAAAGCCTGAAGGAACGGCTGGCGGCGCTTCGCACGGAGCACCGCGACCTGGACGACGTCATTGCGCGCCTCACCGAGTCCGCACCCTTCGATCAGCTGCAGATCCAGAGACTGAAGAAGCGCAAGCTGCAGCTGAAGGACCTGATCGCCCGCCTGGAGAGCAAGCTTCTGCCCGATATCATCGCGTGACCGGCCCCGGCGGATGCCGAGCCCGCCGACCGGGCGCCCGCCGGCAGGCCCGGGCAATGGCTTGTGCATGAGGGGTTCGCGCCTATAATCGCCGCTTCTCCGCAACCGGCCCAGACCTTGAAACCGATGACCGATCCCCAGGCCGCGCCCGACGTCAGCATCATCATGGGCAGCCAGTCCGACTGGGAAACCATGCACCATGCGGCCGATACCCTGTCCGGCCTCGGCGTGACGTTCGAAACGCGGATCGTTTCCGCCCATCGCACCCCGAAGCGCCTTTACGATTTCGCGACCTCGGCGCGGGACCGGGGCATCAAGGTCATCATCGCCGGCGCCGGCGGGGCCGCCCATCTGCCGGGCATGGTCGCCGCCCTGACACCCCTTCCGGTCCTCGGCGTTCCGGTCGAAAGCCGGACGCTCAAGGGTCAGGACAGCCTTCTTTCGATCGTTCAGATGCCGGCCGGCGTGCCGGTCGGAACGCTGGCGATCGGACGCGCCGGCGCCGTCAACGCGGCGCTGCTGGCGGCCGGAATCCTGGCGCTGGGCGACCCGGCGGTCGCCGCGGCGCTCGACGGCTATCGCGCCCGGCAGACGGCCGCCGTCGCGGAGTTTCCGGAAAATGCCTGAGAAGACGCCGGCCTTCCGGCCGCTTCCGCCCGGCAGCGTCATCGGCATGCGGGGCGGCGGCCAGCTTGGCCGCATGACGGCGCTTGCCGCCGCGGCGATGGGCTACCGGACCCACGTCCTCTCGCCCGAGCCGGACAGTCCCTGCGCCCAGGTGACCGATCGGGCGACTCTCTCCTCGTACCGGGACGAGGCCGCGCTGGCCGCCTTCGCCGATACGGTCGACGT
>JAJUFW010000207.1 GCA_029263555.1 Alphaproteobacteria bacterium | reverse complement strand
CCGCCGATAGGCGACCATTGCCTCGGCAGCGACGGGATCGGTGATGGTCGACGCCAGCTCCGATTCCACCACACCCGGATAGACGCAGGTTACGCGAAGCCTGCTGTTCTCCTGCCGCAGTCCGTCCGACAGGGCGCGCACCGCGAACTTGGTCGCGCAATAGACGGCGGCCGTCGGCGACACCTGGAGCCCGCCGATCGAGGAGACATTGATGATCTGCCCCCTGCCCTGACGGTTCATGATGGGGAGCACCGCTGCGATGCCGTACAGCACGCCTTTGATGTTCACGTCGATCATCCGGTCCCATTCCTCGACCTTCAGGGAGGACATGAGCGACAGCGGCATGATCCCGGCATTGTTGACGATCACGTCGATCTGTCCGAACCGGGCCATTGCGGCATCGGCAAAGGCCTCCATGTCCGGACGGCTCGTCACGTCGAGAGTGCGGTAGGCTGCAGTCCCTCCAGATGTCCGGATTTCCGCTGCGAGGGTCTCCAGGCGGTCCGTGCGACGCGCGCCGATCATCAGCTTCGCGCCGGCGGCGCCGAGTTCGCGCGCAACGGCGGCACCGATGCCGCTGCTGGCGCCGGTGATCATGACAACCTTGTTCTCGATTCCGGTCATTCCCGTTTCCTCGCCGTTCCGATGGGGTGCAGAAGCCGCGCGACGCCCCTATCAATGGCCGCAGGCGGCGGCCGGGCGGTAGAACAGTCCGCCGGATTTCTTGCACGATCCTCCGAAGATGGAACGAAGCCGATTGGCACCGGGCGGCGAAAGGGCGAACATGCTCCCGTGAACGGGCTTTCGGATCTGGCGGCGCTGATCGCCCGCCACGCCCCCTCGGACGGTGAGCATCGAACCGTGCTGGAGAGGGTCGCCCTGATACGATCCTCCGCACGGACGGAACCGCTTCATACGCTTTACGAGCCGTCCTGCTGCATCGTGGCCCAGGGGCGCAAGCGTGCCGCCATCGGCGACGTCATGCATGTCTATGACGCTTCTCGGTACCTGATCGTCGGGGTCGAACTGCCGACGGTCGGCGCGGTCGTTGAGGCAAGCCCCGATGCGCCCTATCTCTGTCTCCGGCTGCAGCTCGATCGCGCGGTGCTCGCGGACATGATGATGGACCCTGCGCCGCAGCGCGGCGATGCCCGCGGATCCGGTGTGGCCACCGCCACGCCTGAGCTGATCGATGCTGCCGTGCGGCTGCTGAAGTTTCTGGATTCGCCGGAAGACGCCGCCACGCTCGCCCCCCTCTACGAGCGCGAGATCCTGCACCGGCTGCTGAGCGGCCCTTCCGGCGAGATCCTTCGGCAGATCGCCAATGGGGGAAGCCATCTGAACCAGATCCGGCGGGTGGTGGCATTCATGCGGCGCAACTACGGAACCCCCTTTGCGGTGGAAGATCTCGCCGCCATGGCGGGGATGAGCCAGTCCTCCTTCTTCGAGCATTTCCGCGCGGTCACGGCGATGAGCCCGTTGCAGTTCCGCAACCGCATCCGCCTCCAGGAGGCCCGCCGGCTCATGGTCGTGGAGGGAGTGACGGCGGCAGAGGCTGGCTTCCGCGTCGGCTACGAAAGTCCTTCCCAGTTCAGCCGCGCCTATGCCCGGGTCTATTCGGCACCGCCGCGCAGCGACGTTACACGCATGACGGCCCGGCGCTCCGCCTAAGGGGGCCCGGGGCAGATTGCGCCGACGAGGCGTCGGCCCGGGAAGGCGGTCCGGCGCGGGCGATCCCTAAGGCATCCGTGGTTCGGGCCGGCGGGCTCTCGCCGATGCCCGTCTGCGGTCGTCGGAGGGCGATATGCCGAACGCCTTCCGATAGGAACGGGAGAAGTGCTCGTAACTCCCGAAGCCGCAGGCGAAGGCGATTTCGGTCAGCGGGTCGTCCGAATATTCGATAAGGGACTGGGCCTGCGCCAAGCGGCGCTCCCGCTCGAAGGTCTTCGGCGAGGTGCCGAGCCCGGCAGCGAAGATGCGGTTGAGCTGCCGCGGCGACAGATCCAGCTCTCTCGCAATCGCGGCAATGGAACGGGGGGCCGGGGCCCCGTCCTCGATCATCGCGATGGCACGGTTGAGGCGGGGATCATGGGTGCCGTAGCGTGCGGGCACCGACAGCCGCTGGGCATCCAGCGCCCGCCGGCGGTTCGTGTAGATGAACTGTTCCGAAACCGCCGCCGACAGGTTGCCGCCATGGTCGGTCCGGATCATTTCCAGCATCATGTCCAGCGCGGCCGTTCCGCCGGCGCAGGTAATGCGCCGCCGATCGATCTCGTAGAGGCAGGAGCGGGTCTCCACCGCCGGGAAGATCTCGGTGAAGCCGCCCAGCGCCTCCCAGTGGACCGTCGCCCGGAAGCCGTCCAGAAGACCCGCAGCCGCCAGAAGGAAGGCGCCGGTATCGATGCCGCCCAGTACCCTTCCCTGCCGGTCGAGCCGACGGAACCACCGCGCCAGCCGTTCCGAATAGGCCGACAGCGGGTCGAACCCCGCACAGACGATCATCGCCGACAGATCGTCCGATTCCGGGGCCGGCCGCGCCGTCTGCAGGAGAAGCCCGTTGCTTGCCGGGACGGCATCGGCGTCGAGGCTCAGGAGCTGCCAGGCGTAAAGAGGTCGCCCCGCCATCCGGTTGGCCACGCGCAGGGGCTCCAGCGCCGAGGCGAAGGCGATCATCGAGAATCCGGGCACGAGCAGAAATCCGATCCGCCGCGGCGGGTCGGCCGGATGGCTGCTCATGCTATTCACGGCGTCATCGGCCCGGGTCATGTCCTCTTGTCCGTGACCGTCAACAATCCGACCGATTAGATCAAGGCCCCATCCCGGAAAGCAATATCATTCCCGAACCATGGCCTTGGCCCGAATGACGGATAGGGAAGCCGGTTCATGTCGACTGTGGTCCCCGACATCAATCGAGAAGTTGTCATCACCTGCGCCCTGACCGGGGCCGCGGACACGGTCGGCCGCCATCCGGCCATTCCGGTGACGCCGGAGCAGATCGCCGCCGCGGCGGTGGAGGCGGCCGGCGCCGGCGCCGCGGTCGTTCACATCCATGTCCGGGACCCGGCGACCGGAGGCCCGTCCCGGGACCCCGCCCTTTACCGGGAGGTGGTCGACCGCATCCGATCCGCTTCCGTCGACGTGGTCATCAACCTGACCGCCGGGATGGGCGGGGACCTGATGATCGGGCCCGAAGACGATCCGCTGCGCTTCGGGCCGGGGACCGACCTGGTCGGGGCGGAGGAACGCCTGAAGCATGTCGCCGAACTCCTGCCGGAGATCTGCACCCTGGACTGCGGTTCTCTGACTTTCGGGGATGGGTCGCTGGTCTATGTCTCGACGCCGGATCAGCTCCGTATCGGCGCGCGGCGGATCCAGGAGCTCGGGGTCAGGCCCGAGCTCGAGATCTTCGATACCGGCAATCTGTGGTTCGCCAAGACCCTCATCGACCAGGGGCTGATCGATCATCCGCCGCTCATCCAGCTTTGCCACGGCATACCGTACGGCATGCCCGCCGATCCGCGGCTCCTGGCCGTCGTCCGCGACATGCTGCCCGAGGGGGCGCACTGGGCGGCCTTCGCGATCGGACGGATGCAGATGCCGTTCGTGGCCCAGGCCGTTCTTCTGGGCGGTCATGTCCGCGTCGGCCTGGAAGACAATCTTTATCTCGATCGCGGCATCTTCGCCTCGAACGGGGCCCTGGTCGAACGCGCAGTCTCGATCGTCGAGAAGCTGGGCGCACGCGTGCTCACCGCCGCGGAAGCCCGGGAAAAGCTGAAGCTCTGTCGGCGCCGCTGACCTCAAGCACGAGGACCGAACCGGAATGAGAACGGCAGTCATCGGAACCGGAGTGATCGGCAGCGGCTGGGCGGCGCGCTTGCTGGCCAAGGGCCACCACGTCGCCGCCTGGGATCCCTCGCCGGAGGGCGAGGCGCAATTGCGAAGGGCGATCGAAAATGCCTGGCCGGCCCTGGTGCGTATCGGCCCCGTCGCGGACAATTGGCCGGAGCGGCTGTCGTTCCCCCCGACCCTCGAAGAGGCGGTCGCCGGGGCCGAATTCGTCCAGGAAAGCGCGCCCGAGGTCGAAGAACTGAAGCGCGAGCTGCTCGGCCGCATCGATCGCGCCTGCCCGGCCGAGGCCGTGATCGCCTCCAGCTCTTCCGGACTCCTGCCCTCGCGGATCCAGGCAGGCTGCGTCAGGCCAAGCCGGGTCCTGGTCGGGCACCCGTTCAACCCGGTCTATCTCCTTCCCCTCGTCGAGATCGTTCCCGGGGAGAGGACGGAGGAGACGACCGTGGCCCGAACCATGGCGTTCTACCGTTCGCTCGGCATGCGTCCGCTCCACGTTCGGAACGAAATCGAAGGCTACATATCCGACCGGCTGCAGGAGGCGCTTTGGCGCGAGGCGCTTCACCTGGTCGCCGACGGGATCGCGACCACGGCCGAAATCGACGACGCGATCGTCTACGGGCCCGGCCTCCGCTGGGCGTTCATGGGCACCTGTCTCACCTTCCACCTGGCCGGGGGCGAAGGCGGCATGGCCCATATGCTGGACCAGTTCGGCCCCGCCCTGAAGCTTCCCTGGACGAAGCTGACCGCGCCCGAGCTGACGCCGGAGCTTCGCAACCGCATGGTGGAGCAGACGAGAGCCCAGGCGGACGGCCGGTCCGTGCGCGCCCTTGAGCGATGGCGGGACGACCGCCTGGTCCGCATCCTCGCCGCCCTGGAACAGGCCGAGGCGGCCGAAGGGAGCATGGGATGAGCGCGACCGGGCCCGAGCCACTGCGCCTCCACCGCGACCGGATCGGCGCGGACTGGGTGGACTACAACGGCCACATGAACGAGGCGTACTATGTCCTGATCTTCAGCCGGGCGACTGACGCCTTCATGGACAGGATCGGCCTCGGCCCCGCCGGGCGGGCCCGGTCCGGCTTCACCCTTTTCACCGGCGAGGCCCGGATCCGCTATCTCCATGAGGCCCTGGAGGGCGAGGAGGTCGCGATCGAAAGCCTCATCCGCGCCTGGGACGAGAAACGCCTCGTCCTGCATCACAGGATGCTGAACGCGCGGACCCGCAGTCTCCTGGCCGAGACCGAGATGCTTCTGCTTTCGGTCGACCAGCGGAGTCGCCGGGTCGCGCCCTTCCCGCCGGCGGTCGCGGAAAAGCTGGCCGCCCTCACCGCTGCACATGGGGACCCGGCAGGCACGCGCAGCCCAGAGTGGAGCCTGCCGGACGCGATCGACAAGAGGACCGCAACTCCCCGGCGCGGCCGAGAAACCAAGGATGGAGGCTTCCGATGAAGACAGCTACTGCAGTTGCGCTTGCGGCCTCGCTGCTGGCCATCTCCGCGGCCGGAGATGCGACGGCGGCCGACGAACCGGCCTGCCGGCAGGTCCGTTTCGCCGACCCGGGGTGGACCGACATTACCGCGACCACGGCGACGGCGGGACTTGTTCTCCAGTCGCTGGGCTACGAACCGGAAGTCCAGATCCTGTCCGTGGCGGTCACGTTCAGAAGCCTGCAGAACGGCGACATCGACGTGTTCCTGGGCAACTGGATGCCGACCCAGAGCGAAATGGTCGAGCCCTATCTGGAAAGCGGGATCGAGGTGGTCGCGACGAATCTCGAAGGCGCGAAGGTGACCCTGGCGGTCAACCGGGAAGCGGCGGACGAGGGCGTCAAGGCCTTCGCCGATCTCGACCGGTTCGCCGATCGCTTCGGGCGGAAGATCTATTCGATCGAGCCCGGGTCTTCGGCGAACAAGAATCTTGCCGCCATCATCGAGGCGGACGAATACGGGCTTGGCGACTGGGAGGTGACCGAGGCCAGCGAGCAGGCGATGCTGGCCCAGGTCGATCGGGCCACCCGGCGCGGCGAGTGGGTCGTGTTCCTGGGCTGGGAGCCGCAT
>JAJUFW010000329.1 GCA_029263555.1 Alphaproteobacteria bacterium | reverse complement strand
TCGAAGCCGATCTCCTGGCGGCGATCCGGTCCGGACAGATCGCCGGGGCCACGCTGGACGTGTTCACGACCGAGCCCCTGCCCGCCGATCACCCCTTCTGGTCTGATCCCCGGATCGTCATCAGCCCCCACGTAGCGAGCCCGACCCTTGCGCGCAGCGCGGCCGCACGCGTCATCGAGGGCATCCGCCGCGCAGAGGCGGGCGAGGCGCTGCAGCACGTGGTCGATCGCCGGCGCGGCTACTGATCCGGCCGCGCCGGCCAGCGGCGGCCCAGCGTCAATGGAGGCGGAATTCTCCGTCGACGAGGCGCAATTCCGCCGGGCCGACCAGCCCGACGCTGGCGATCCTCACCGAATGCAGGGTGCCCTCGATCTCGCGCGTCCAGAAGTCGAGGAATTTGTTGAGTTCCGGAAATCGCGGCGCGAGGTCCAGGTGCTGCCATACGAAGCTTTGCAGGAGCCCGGGATGGTCCGGCATGTGGTACAGGATCTCGGCGGTGGTCAGCCTATAGCCCGCGAGCTGAAGGGAGAAATCCGTCGTCTTCAAGGTATCGGTCCCACCCTTGTTGATCCGGATGACCGATTGTTGCGCTTACCGGCACGTTGGGCAAGACAATTTTTTCAAGGAAATCAATATCTTAGCAGCCAGCCGGGTCAAATGCTGCCAAATTTCTTCTTTTCGCGCCGTTCCCTCTTGAACGCCGAAACGGCCTTCCCTAGATCGTTGGCACTCACCGGGCGAGAGTGCCAACAGCCCGGGTGATAAAGGCAACACCAACCAGACCCGGCCCGCGGTTCGGCGGGCCGTCAACGGGAGACCAAAGATGGGTTTTCGTCCCTTGCATGACCGCGTGCTGGTCCGTCGCGTCGAACAGACCGAAAAGACGGCCGGTGGCATCATCATCCCCGATACCGCCAAGGAAAAGCCGCAGGAAGGCGAGGTGATCGCCGTTGGTCCCGGTACCCGTGACGAGAACGGTACCCTGGTCGCGCTCGACGTGAAGACCGGCGACCGGGTCCTGTTCGGCAAGTGGTCCGGAACCGAGGTCAAGATCGACGGCGAGGAACTCCTGATCATGAAGGAGAGCGACATTCTCGGCGTGATCGAGAAGTAATCCTCCCGAGATCCAACGAGTTCCGAATCCAATCTTCAAGGAAGCTGAGAAATGGCCGCAAAGGACGTGAAGTTTGCGATGGACGCGCGGACGCGGATGCTCCGTGGCGTTGACATTCTGGCGGATGCGGTGAAGGTGACGCTGGGTCCGAAGGGCCGGACGGTGGTTCTGGACAAGTCGTTCGGGGCGCCTCGGATCACGAAGGACGGCGTGTCGGTGGCGAAGGAGATCGAGCTGGCCGACAAGTTCGAGAACATGGGCGCGCAGCTGGTGCGCGAGGTGGCGTCGAAGACGAACGACCTGGCCGGGGACGGTACGACGACGGCGACGGTTCTGGCGCAGGCGATCATCCGCGAGGGTGTGAAGGCGGTTGCGGCGGGGATGAACCCGATGGATCTGAAGCGCGGCATCGACCTGGCGGTCGAGGCTGTGGTGTCGGATCTGCAGAAGCGGTCGCGCAAGGTGTCGACGAACAACGAGATTGCGCAGGTTGGCACGATCTCGGCCAATGGCAACACGACGATCGGCGAGATGATCGCGCGGGCCATGGAGAAGGTCGGCAATGAGGGGGTGATCACGGTCGAGGAGGCGAAGAGCCTGGAGACCGAGCTCGAGGTGGTCGAGGGCATGCAGTTCGACCGGGGCTATCTGTCGCCCTATTTCGTGACCAATGCCGAGAAGATGCAGGTCGAGCTGGAGAACCCGTACCTGCTGTTCTTCGAGAAGAAGCTGTCGAGCCTGCAGGCGATGCTGCCGGTGCTGGAGGCGGTGGTGCAGTCGAGCCGGCCGCTGCTGATCGTGGCCGAGGACGTCGAGGGCGAGGCGCTGGCGACGCTGGTGGTCAACAAGCTGCGCGGCGGGCTGAAGGTGGCGGCGGTCAAGGCGCCGGGCTTCGGTGACCGGCGCAAGGCGATGCTTGAGGACATGGCGATCCTGACCGGCGGCCAGGTGATCTCCGAGGATCTCGGCATCAAGCTGGAGAATGTCACGCTCGACATGCTCGGCCAGGCCAAGAAGGTGGTGATCACCAAGGAGGAGACGACGATCGTCGACGGCGCCGGCGACAAGGCCGACATCCAGGGCCGGATCGCCCAGATCAAGACGCAGATCGAGGAGACGACGTCGGACTATGACCGGGAGAAGCTGCAGGAGCGGCTGGCCAAGCTGGCCGGCGGCGTGGCGGTGATCCGGGTCGGCGGCGCCACCGAGGTCGAGGTCAAGGAGAAGAAGGACCTGGTCGACGACGCCATGCACGCGACCCGGGCGGCGGTCGAGGAGGGCATCATCGTCGGCGGCGGCGCCGCGCTGCTCTACGCCACCCGCGCCCTCGACGGGGTCAAGCCGGAGAATGACGACCAGCGGGTCGGCGTCGACATCGTGCGCCGGGCGCTGCAGGCGCCGGTGCGCATGATCGCCGGCAATGCCGGCGTCGACGGCTCGATCGTCGTCGGCAAGCTGCTCGAGCAGAGCGACACCGACTACGGCTACAACGCCCAGACCGGCGAGTACGGCAACCTGGTCAAGGCCGGCGTCATCGACCCGACCAAGGTCGTCCGCACCACCCTGCAGAACGCCGCCTCGGTCGCCGGCCTCCTCATCACCACCGAGGCCATGGTCGCCGAACGACCGGAAAAGAAGGATCCGGTTCCGGCCCCCGATATGGGCGGCATGGGCGGCATGGGCGGCATGGGCTTCTGACAAGTCCGTTTCCGGTATTCGGACGGGAAAGGGCGCCTTCCGGCGCCCTTTCTTGTGTCCGGCCGCTTTTGTTCCGCGCCCCGACATGGGATGATGGGCGCCAGGTGCCACGATCGACGGCAATGTGAATGAAACTTCCCGATCCCGCCGCAGTCTCCAGGATCATGGAAGAGGTGGCGGCGGAGGAAATGCTGCCCCGCTTTCGGTCGCTCAACCCCGACGACATCCGGGAGAAGAGCGGACCGGGCGACCTTGTGACCGTCGTCGACGAGGCTGTCGAAAGGCGGCTGTCGTCGGCGCTGACCGAGTTGCTTCCCGGCTCATCCATCGTTGGGGAGGAGGGATGCGCCGCCGACCCGTCGGCGATCGGCCGCCTTGCGGAGGAGGGGCCGGTCTGGATCATCGATCCGCTGGACGGGACCTGGAACTTTGCTCATGGGATCGACCGTTTCGCATCGATCGTCGCCCTGGCGGTGAACGGCGAAACGGTCGCCGGGTGGATCCTCGATCCGATGGACGGCGTCACGGCCTGTGCCGTCAAGGGGGAGGGGGCATATGCCGGAAGCCGCCGCCTGACCGTCGCGGAAAGCCTGCCCGTCGATCAGATGGTCGCTATCGTCACCGATTTCCTCTTTCCGGCCAAGGAGCAGGGCGCGGTCGCACGTATGAAGGACAGCTTTGCGGAGGTCTACTATGAACGGTGCGCCGGCGTGGAATACCTCCACCTCGTCGAAGGGAAGGCCCATGTCGCGGTTCCACCAGGCACCAAGCCCTGGGACCACGCGGCCGGAGTGCTCCTCCACCGGGAGGCCGGCGGATACAGCGCCATGATCGACGGGAGAGCGTACGGCCCGCTTGTCCGCGAGGGACGCCTGGCGCTGGCGCCGGACCGCGACAGCTGGGATCTGGTGAAGCGGATCTGGTCCGACGAACCCGGCCCTTCAGACCTTGCGTGAACTTCAAGACGGCGAGTTAAGTCGCTGGGTTGGCAGCCTTTTCTTCGGACTTGGCGCGGTTCCAGAGCTCTTCCATCTCTTCGAGACTGGCCTCGTCCGGCGTCCGTCCCGCTTCGGCGAGCCAAGATTCAATGCGGCGGAAGCGCCGTTCGAACTTGGCATTCGCACGGCGCAGAGCCCCTTCGGGATCGACATTCAATCGCCGCCCGAGATTGGCGAGCGCAAAGAAGAGATCGCCCAACTCGTCCTCGATCCGCTCGGGGGCATCGGCCGCCAGTTCGTGGCGGAGCTCGTCGATCTCTTCCTCGACCTTGTCGAGGATCTGGGAAGCTTCCGTCCAGTCGAAGCCGACACGGGCGGCCCGCTTCTGCAGCTTCACGGCCCGGGTCAACGCCGGAAGGCCGGGTATCACCCCGTCGAGCACGCTTGGAGCCC
>JAJUFW010000141.1 GCA_029263555.1 Alphaproteobacteria bacterium | reverse complement strand
GCGCTTCTGTCGCCAAGCCCCGGCCAGGTCGTGGTTCAGCCGGGCAACAGCCTGTGGCGCATCGCACGGCGCGTCTATGGCGAGGGTCCGCGCTACACGGTGATCTACCAGGCCAACCGCAATCAGATCCGGGATCCGGACCTGATCTATCCGGGACAGGTCTTCGAGCTGCCGGAACTGGGCCGGCTTCCGTAAGCGTCAGTGGCGGGCGTGGGGGACCAGGACTTCCTGGAACAGGCGCAGATAGGGCCGTCCCTCCTGAATCACGCGGAGGATTTCGACCATCACCGTTTCGGGCGTGAGCGTGTCCTGGACGACGGCGTTGCCGGTCATCCAGACGGACTGATGGCGATCGACGACGAAACGGGCGGCCGAAAGCGTGCGGGCGTGCCTCAGGATGGCAAGGCCGACGCGGCGGCTTTCGGCGCTTTCCGCGGAATAGGGAAGCGTGCCGACGCGGGCCTTGACCTGTACGCTCGAGCTTTCCTCGCCCGGATCCAGCGCAACGGTATAGACCAGGCCGGCGTACCGGAAGCGCCACTCGGAAGGGCGCGGCGGTATCTCGATTTCGAGGTCTCCCGACGAACCAATGTGGACCGAGTTCAGCGCAAGGCGCAGGTTGCCCGACGTCATCGAGGCCAATCGGCGAAGCGGCTCGGCGGTGGACATGGAAATGTGCAAGATGCCTCGAGGATTCGCGACAGATCCAAAACTTTTCAGGATGCAGTTAACATCAGGTAAAGCCTACGTCCGCGCCCCGAACCGAATGACGGCTTGCCGATGCTCGACGCCTATCTGCGGCCGGTGATCGATATCCCGCTCGCGCGGGCCGGGAGGGCGCTTGCCCGCCGGGGCGTCCACCCGGATGCCGTGAGCTTCGTGGGGCTCGGCCTCGGCGTTG
The DNA here is from genome assembly GCA_029263555.1 of Alphaproteobacteria bacterium. GTDB lineage: Bacteria > Pseudomonadota > Alphaproteobacteria > DSM-16000 > Inquilinaceae > JAJUFW01. The sequence goes on along the minus strand of JAJUFW010000141.1, from coordinate 6,429 downwards.
CCGCGGCGGCGGCGCTGGCCATCCGGCTCGACTGGGTGGCGCTGCTGCTGTTGCTGGCCAACCGGCTCTGCGACGGTCTCGACGGAGCCGTGGCCCGCAATGTCGGAGGATCCGACCTCGGCGGCTTCTACGATATCGTGTTCGACTTCCTGTTCTATTCCGGCATGGTCTTCGGCTTCGCGCTGGGACGTCCCGACCATGCCCTGGCTGCGTCGTTCCTGATCTTCAGCTTCGTCGGCACGGGCGCGTCGTTCCTGGCCTATGCCATCGTTGCCGCGAAGCGCGGGCTCGCCACCGAGGTACGGGGGAAAAAGGCCTTCTTTCATGTCGGCGGCCTGACGGAAGGGACCGAAACGATCCTAGTGCTCGCGGCGATATGCCTCTTCCCGATGGCCTTCGACTGGATCGCCTTCGGCTTTGGCACGCTCTGCTGGCTGACGACGGCAGGCAGGATCGTCGCCGCGCAGCGTGCCTTCGGAAGTTAGGAAAGCTTGGTCACTACAAGGTATGTGACGGCGAAGCTTATGCAGCCGCCAACCAGGGCCAGGAGGATCAGCGCAAGGAGGGAGAATCCGGTCTGCCGCTTTTCCTGGAAGATCGTGGCGGTGACGAAGCGCTGATTGGTCCCGTCGAGAAACTGCTTGTCGACCTTGACGGCGGCGAACCGCCGACTCTTCAGCAGCTCGCGCGCGGCTGCAAGCGCGGTCTGCATGTCGCCGGTCGTGCCCTGGGGCTCCCAGTCCCCCTTGGCCCGCGCCAGGACGAAATAGGTGATGTTCTCGGTCGTCGACAAGCGTTCGGTCCTCCCCCTGATGCCGGGAATCCGTCCGCCTGCGCATGGCCCGGCGGCGTTCGCGGGAGAATTGGGGGACAATGGCTATGAAACCGTTAATCGCGATTGTCGGTTTCAACCTGAGGTGGCGGTCGCTGTCGGCCGCCGCAACTTCTCGGTCAGGATGGGGTGGGGCGTGACGCCGGTCACATCATCCGCCCGCGCTTTCGGGCATGATCGCAAATGTCCGGCGTTCGCTCCCGCGCCGGGCAGCCTCCCTGCAAAAACCTGAGCCCCGCTTCGGCGGGGCTTTTCTTGTGCGGGGCCGGCCGCGCCGGGCTCCCCTCCCGCATCATCACGCCTCCGGGGCGGGCAGACTCAACCGATACTGGACCAGGGTCGGCGACTGCAGAAGCGAGAAATTGTCGTCGACGACGAGATAGATGAGGACGTCGCCGTCCGGTGCGGGCCGGACCGCCATGCCTTCGAGATTGTCGGCGCCCGAACCGGGGGCCACGGCCCCCAACTCCACGCCCGCAAGAACTCCGGCGCTTCGGATGGCAGCGGCCGGCACGAGGGTCAGCCGGTTCCGGAACCAGCCCACAATGGAGAAATCGCGTTCCAGGACGAGAAGATCTCCGGACGGCAGGAATTCCAGCGCGACCGGGGAGAAGCCGGCCGTGCTCCGATAGCGCGTTTCGGTCCAGTTGCCGTCTCGTCCGATCCAGCACGGATGTCCGCCGTCAACGCTGGCCTCGGCGCAGGCGACCAGCGTCCCATCGGCCGATGCCGCCAGGGCCTCGATCCCTTCGTTCCCGGGCAGCACGGTCGCGGCGGGGGGAAGCGGAACGGCTTCGGGGGCGTCCGCCGGCGCTTCCTCGTCCCCCTCGTAGCGGAGAATGCGGTGATGCCGTTCGAAGGCCACCAGCCAGCCGCCCTCGGCGTCTCGGGCCAGGTCCTCCGCATCCGCCTCGTATTTCCCTCGCCGGCCCAGGCCCGGGAGCGGCCGGACCTCGATGTCGGCGACACCGGTCAGCTTTCCGCCCGGGTCATGAAGCGGCCGCGCCGTCAGCAACGTTCCCGTGTCGCCGACCGCGACCATCCGGTCGCCCTCGGCGGACAGCCACAATCCCGAGAGCCCGCCCTGTCCCGGCGGGCCGTCCAGCACCACCTCTCCGATGCGCAGGAGAGCAGGGCCGCTGCCCGCTGCGGCATCGATGAAATGGGCATCGATCCCGACCGCCAGCAGCGCGGCGAGCGCGCGAGCGAGCCATGTCCGGCGCCGCCCGGGCACGGGTTCGAACCTTCCTTTTCCCGAGTTCTGCAAGAGTTGACGTCCGAAGGGGCATGGGTGTGGTGCCCTCCTAGACGAAATAAAGCGGGCGTTTCCATGGCGAAGGACGCGCCCGCCTGCCGCTTGGCCGACGGCGTCGGACCCGGTCGGAGGGACGGGTCAGGTCGAAAGGAATCGGATCTCGGTGCCTTCAAGCACGAGGCAGGTGAGGCGACCGGTGGCGTAGGCTCCGGTGTCTATGCCGATCCGGTTCGACCGGATCTCCGGTTCGGGGCTGATCGTGTGCCCGTGGACGATCGTCCGGCCGTGATCCCCTGACCATTCCAGGAACTCTTCCCGGATCCAGAGAAGATCCCGCGGGCTCTGCGCCTCCAAGGACAGCCCCGGCCGGAGACCCGCATGCACGAACAGATAGTCGCCGACCGTGACGGTCAGCTTCAGGCCGCGGAGGAAGGCTTCGTGCTCGGACGGCAGCGTCTCTTTCAGGCGCAGGCGGGCCTCTTCGAGCCGTTCGAGCGGATCTCCGCCCGGCGCAAGCCGGACGCCGTAGCTCTGAAGCGTGCTGCTGCCGCCGAACTGGACCCAGTTCAGCCCGTCCGTCGTACCGTCCAGAAAGGACAGCATCATTTCCTCGTGATTGCCCATGAGCGGCACGGCCACGAATCCCGGCAGAGGGCCCGCGCAGAGGGTGGCCAGCACGCCCTCCGGGTCGGGGCCCCGGTCCACATAGTCGCCGAGATAGACGAGGTAGAGAGCGGCCTCGGCATCCTCCGCATCTTCGAGGATCTTCTCGTGCAGAAGGTGAAGCAGATCCAGCCGGCCATGGATGTCGCCGATGGCGTAGATCCGCATTCCCGGGGGGACGCCCGCCTGGCTGGGTCGACGTGCCTGTCTTCGCCTGAGGAATCCCATCATGCCCCGCTGTCGGTGGGTGAGATCTTCTACTCCCGCGCGATCTCGCGACCCCTTCGACGACCAGCCGAAGTGGAACCTACGGCCTGCAGCTGCCGTTTATCAAGCCGCAGCAGGCATGGGCCCCGTTCGGGATACCGACGCCCGCTCGACGGCAGGGAAGGCGGCCGACGGTCGCCAGGGAGAAGCGAATGAAGCCAACGTCGAAACCTGCCGACGGTTCATTTTCCGGCGCTGCTCCGGGATCGGGGAATGGACGGACGTGTCGCCCGCCGACAGGCGATTCGTATGGCCGGACGCGTGGCAACCTGCATTCCCTCCTCATCCCCACCGCATCCCCTCGCAATCGGGCCGGGCAGGCCCGGCAGCCCGAACAAGGGTGAATGCAGCACGCGCTTTCCGGGCATTTGGGTTCGCATTGCGCTCCGAGGCCGTCGGATGCCGGGCGGTCCGGGCGCATCAGGGCAATGACCAGCGATGTGCAGGAGTGAGATGAGAGCTGAAGGCAAGGACATTCCGGTTTTCGACCGCATGCTCCGTAGCGCAGGCCGCGCACTGGCCGCCTGCGCGCTGCTCATGCTGAGCGTCGCCTGCCAGACGGGTCCGGACGAGGAGCTGTCCAGCATCGACGCTCCCGCCGCCGGTCAGGGCGCGGGGGAGATGGTGGGCAACAATGTCAACCTGGAACGCGACTATGAACTGGGTCACAACGACCTGATCAGCGTCAGGGTCTTCGGTCAGGATAGCCTGTCGGGCGAGCACAGGATCAATGCCGACGGCTCCATTTCGATGCCGCTGCTGGGAGACGTGCCGGCCAGCGGCCGGACTGCCGGCGAGCTGACGCGCGAGATCACCGACAGGTTGCGCGACGGCTATCTGCGGGACCCGCAGGTCAGCGTCCAAGTCGTCGAGTATCGCCCGGTCTTCGTCGTCGGCGCGGTGAAATCCCCCGGAAGCTATGAATACATGACCGGCATGACGGTGCTTCAGGCGGTCGCGATGGCGGGCGGCTACTCGGAAGAGGCGGACACGACGAAGCCCGTGGTCGTCACGCGGGGCAGCACGAGCGACGTCCGGCGCGGCCACGGAACACCGTCCACCCGCGTCTTCCCCGGCGACACGATCGAGGTTCCCGAGAGGTACGCCTTCATCCACTGAGCCGCCCCGGGACAACAGCCAGCGCGACGCCGCCCATGCCCGACCACAGCAACGAATCCCGGCTGATCGAAGTGAGGAAAGCCTCCGCGAAAGGCTTGCTCCGTCGACCCGACGACAGGGCGCATCCCCTGGACGAAGGGCCGGCGATCGGCCTGGACGAGGTGCTCCGGGCCCTGTGGCGGCGCAAGCTGATCCTGATCGGCACGGTGCTGGTCGTGACGATCGCGGCGGCGTTCGTCATCTTCCAGTTGACGCCCAAATACACCGCGCGCACGACGGTGATGATCGACCCCAACCAGCAGCAGATCGTCGACATCCAGGCGGTCGTCACCGGGCTGTCGGGGGACCCGTTCACCGTCGAAAGCCAGGTCGAGGTGATCACGGCCCGGTCGGTCGCCCAGAAGGTGATCGACGAGATCGGCCTCGCCTCGTTGCCGGAGTTCAATGCCGAGCTGCGAAGCGACGAGGGCACGATCAAGGGCTTCATCAAATCGATGATCCCGGAAGCGGTGATCGCCTGGATCCGGCCCGAGCCGCCGCCGGAGGCCGAGGACGCGCGCCGGGAACGGGTCATGGCCGAGGTGATGCGGGCCTTCTACTCCCGCCTTCAGGTGACGCCGGTCGGGCGCTCTCGGGTCGTCGCGATCGAGTTCACCTCGGAGGATCCGGCCTTGGCCGCCCGGGTCGCCAACGAGGTTGCCGACGCCTACATCATCCAGCAGCTCGAGGCCCAGTTCGACGCGACCGAGCAGGCGACCACCTGGCTCAACGACCGGCTGGAGACCCTGCGAGCCGCCACGCTTGCCTCGGAAAAGGCCGTCGCGGACTTCCGCAACCGTTCCCTCTCCGGCAACGGCGGTCCCCCCGAACTGCTGGACGAGCAGATCACGCAGCTGAGCCAGCAGCTTCTGGACGCCCAGGCCCGGTACAACGAGGCCCAGTCCCGCTACGCCAACATCCAGCGCCTAGTCGAGATCGGCGGTCCCCGTGCCGCCTTCAACACCTTCGAATCCGCGTTCACCGCCGCCCTGCGGGAGCAGGAGGCGACGCTGCGCCAGCGCCAGGCCGAACTTTCATCGGAATACGGGCCGCGGCATCCGGTCATGATCAACCTGAACGCTGAGCTGAACTCGATCGAGCAGCAGATCTCGACGGAGGTGAACAATTATCTGGCCGCGGTCCAGGGGGACATGCGGGTGGCCGAAGAGCAGGTCCGGTCGCTGAGGCAGTCGCTTGCCGAGCTGCAGAGCGCCCGGGCGCGGGCCAACGAGGCAGGCATCCAGCTCGGCGCCCTGGAACGCGAGGCCCAGGCAAACCGCACGCTGTTCGAGACCTTCCTCAACCGCTTCAAGGAGGCAGAACAGATCAGCCTGGCCCAGCCCGACGCCTGGGTGATTTCTAGGGCGGGGACGCCGACAACCCCGTCGTTCCCCAAGACGAACCTGCTGCTTCTCCTCTCGTCGGGCCTCGGGCTGCTGCTCGGCCTCGGGCTGGTCGTGGCCGCGGAGATGCTGGAGGCGGGGCTGAGAAGCACCGAGGAGGTGGAGAAGGCGCTGGGCGTGCCGGGGCTCGGGCTCGTTCCGGCGGTGCCGCGCGGACGACTGGGCCGCCGCCCGGAGGACTATGTCATGGACCGGCCGTTCTCCGCCTATGCGGAGTCCCTGCGCGCGCTTTACACCAATCTTCTGATGATCCAGCAGCGGGAGGGGATTGGCAACAGCGTCCTTGTGACCTCCGCCATCCCGTCGGAAGGGAAGTCGGTGCTGCTGGCGTCCCTGGCCCGAGTGGTCGCGTCGGGCGGACGGCGGGTTCTGGTGATCGACTGCGACCTGCGCCGGCCGCAGATAAACGTGCTGTTCGACCTGCCCAACGAGATCGGGCTGGCGAGCTATCTGGCGGGGCGGGCAAGCGCCGATCAGATCCTTCACCGGAGCGACCCGTCCGGGGCGCATGTGATCACCTCGGGTCCGATGCCGGCGAACGCGCAGGAGGTTCTCCGATCGGCGCGGATGGACCAGTTCCTGGCCCAGATGCGGGTCGAATACGACCTGATTCTGATCGACGGGCCGCCGGTAATGGCAGTATCGGACCCCAAGGTGCTGGCCGGCATTTCCGACCAGTGCCTGTTCGTCGCCAGGTGGCGGCAGACACGTCGGGCGGCGGTCAGGCACGCTCTGAAGCAGATGATGGACACGGATGTGCATGTGGCCGGCGTCGTCCTGACCCAGGTCAACATCCGGCGCAACGCCATGTACGGGTTCGGCGACAGCGGCTACTACTACGGGAAGTATGG
>JAJUFW010000605.1 GCA_029263555.1 Alphaproteobacteria bacterium | reverse complement strand
TAGTCATTACGGCTCCTGCACGATCGGCATGTGGTCGACCACGGTGAGCCCGTAGCCCTCGATGCCGATGATGTTCTTCCTGGTGTTGCTGAGAAGCGTCATCTCCCGCACGCCGAGATCCAGGAGGATCTGGGCGCCGACGCCATAGTCGCGCAATTCGCGCCCGTGCTCCTGGGGCTCGGTCCCCTCGATCCGGGCCCGAAGGCGTTCGGTGAGGCTGTCCGGTCTCGGTTCGCGGATCAGGACGACGACGCCCCGCCCTTCCTTGCCGATCATGCGCATGGAGTTATGCAGATCGCCGGCGCTCGTGCCGGACTCGTCGCCAAGAACGTCGTCCAGCACGTTGAGGGCATGCATGCGAACCGGCACCGGTCCCGGCGCGCTCAGGTCCCCTTTCAGCAGCGCGATATGCTCGGCGTAGCTCACCTTGTTGATGTAGACGACCAGGCGCCAGTCGCCGCCGAAGCGGCTGTGGAGCACGGTTTCGAGCTTACGCTCGACCAGGGTCTCGGTCCGCCGGCGGTAAGCGATCAAATCCGCGATGGTCCCGACCTTCAGGCCGTGGAACTGCGCGAACTTGATGAGGTCGGGCATCCGCGCCATCGATCCGTCGTCGTTCATGATCTCGCAGATCACGCCCGACGGATTGAGCCCGGCAAGGCGCGCGATGTCGACGGCGGCCTCGGTATGCCCGGCCCGGACCAATGTCCCGCCATCCCGAGCCATCAGCGGAAAAACATGGCCGGGCGTCGCCAGGTCGTCGCGGCCGCATCGCGGGTCGATGGCGACCGCGATGGTCCGCGCCCGGTCGGCCGCGGAAATTCCCGTGGTGACGCCCTCGCGGGCCTCGATCGAGACGGTGAAGGCAGTGGAATGGCGCGAGGAGTTCTTCTGCGCCATGAGCGGCAGGCCAAGCTCCTCGATCCGCTTGCGTTCCATGGCAAGGCAGATCAGGCCGCGGCCGTACTTCGCCATGAAGTTGACCGCCTCGGTGGTCGCCATCTGGGCCGGAATCACGAGATCGCCTTCGTTCTCCCGATCCTCGTCATCCACGAGGATGAACATCCGGCCCTGGCGCGCCTCCTCGATGATGTCTTCGATCGGCGAAAGGAAGGCCTGGTCGTCGCGAGTTAGGCGCCTGTCCCCGCCCTGCCCGCCGTCAGGCGTGCCACGTAGCGGGCCAGCATGTCCGCCTCGAAGTTCACTCGGCGACCCGGACTTAAGCTTTGAAAGTTCGTGCATGATTGAGTGTGCGGGATGATGTTTACGCCAAACCAGGTGCGGCCGTCGGGACCGTCTCCGACTTCGTTCACGGTCAATGAAACGCCGTCCAGGGCAACCGACCCTTTCGGAGCCACGAAACGCCCGAGACTGCCCGGCACCTCGAAGGTGAAACGAACACTGTCGCCCTGAGGCTGCCGGTCCAGGATGGTGGCCAGGCCGTCGACATGGCCGTAGACCAGATGTCCCCCGAGTTCGTCGCCCAGCTTCAGGGATTGTTCGAGGTTGACGGGCGTACCCACCTCCCACTCCCCCAGTGTCGTCTTCGACAGGGTTTCGGCGGAAACGTCGACCGCAAACCAGCCATCTCCCTTCTCGACGACGGTGAGACAGCAGCCATTGTGCGCGATCGAGGCGCCGATGGCGATGGCCGCGGTGTCGTAAGCGGTCTGGATGGTAAGGCGAAGGTCGCGGCGCCGCTCAATGGCAGCGACACGGCCGACGTCGGTGATGATGCCGGTAAACATGGAAGCGGTTTAAGCCGATCTGACGTAACTTTCCAGCAGATCCTTCCCGGCGGCCCTGACCCCGACGCGGCTGAACCGCGCAAGCTGATCCATGGCGTCGACGCCGAAGGCCTCGACCGCGGGAAGCCCGTCCCCACCGATCAGGCTTGGCGCCCGGAACCATTCGATGCGGTCGGCCAGGCCGTGCTGCAGGCAGGATGCCGCGAGCCTCGCCCCGCCCTCGACCAGGACGCGCGTGAAGAGGTCGGTGCGCCCGGTCGAGCTGCGCGGGTTGAAGCGGGCCGAGACGTCGGCGGGCAGCGCCAGCTCCTCCTCCAGCGGCACCAGGTGGATCAGGCCGCGCTCGAGCACGCCGCCCGCGCCCTCCAGCGAGAGCGAGGAGGTCGAGAGCTCGCGCAGGCGCTGCTCGACGCTCACGCGCCCCGGCAGGAAGCCGGCGCGGATGCGGTGCGCCACGGGACCGAGGCACAGGTCGAGGCTGGCCGGCTGGACGCGCTCGGGCGCGGGCGTG
>JAJUFW010000622.1 GCA_029263555.1 Alphaproteobacteria bacterium | reverse complement strand
CTCGTTGACCGTGCCGGTCCGGGTGAAGCGCCGCTTGACCCCGTCGAACGCGGCGAGGCTCTCGGCGATCCGGGCGTCGGGGATCCCCATCTCGTTGGCGATGGCGATGGCGGCGAGCGAGTTCTGGACGTTGTGCTGCCCCAGCATCGGCAGGAACAGCCCTTCGAGCGTCCGGTTGCGTCCCGTCACCCGGTCCGTGATCACGGCGTCATAGCTCGAACCGCCCGGCGTGATGCGAACATTGATCGCACGGACGTCCGCCTGGGGGCTCATGCCGTAGGTCACGATGCGGCGGTCCAGGACCCGCGGGATCATCGCCTGGACCTCGGGATGGTCGATGCACATGGCGGCGAAGCCGTAGAACGGCACATTCGTGACGAACTGCTCGAAGGCGCGCCGCACCGCGCCGAAATCGCCGTAGAAGTCCAGATGCTCGGGGTCGATGTTCGTGACTACGGCGATGGTCGCCGGCAGCCGGGTGAAGGTCCCGTCGCTCTCGTCGGCTTCGACCACCATCCAGTCGCCTTCGCCCAGGCGCGCATTGGTGCCGATCGAATTGATGATGCCGCCATTGATGATGGTCGGATCGAAGCCGGCGCCGTCCAGCATGGCCGCGACCAGCGACGTGGTCGTCGTCTTGCCGTGGGTGCCGCCGATGGCGATCGACCATTTCAGGCGCATGAGCTCGCCCAGCATCTCGGCGCGGCGCACGACCGGGATGAGCGCGGCGCGGGCGGCCTGAAGCTCCGGATTGTCCGGCTTGATCGCCGATGACACCACGACCACGGCCGCGTCGCCCACATTTTTCGCAGCGTGGCCGATCGTGACCGGGATGCCCAGCCCGCGCAGGCGCTGGACGTTCCCGCTTTCGGCGACATCCGACCCCTGGACAGAATAGCCGAGATTATGCAGCACCTCGGCGATGCCGGACATGCCGATGCCGCCGATGCCGACGAAGTGGATGGTTCCAATGTCGAGGGGCATCTGCCTCATGCGGCAGCCTCCCGTTCACTCTGAGATGGACCGTTGCCGCGGTCGGCGCCGGCAAGCCTGACGACCGCGTCGGCGAGGCGGGCGGCCGCGTCCGCGACGCCAAAGCGTGCAGCCGCCGCGGCTGCCTGCTCCAGCCGGTCCGGTTGGGCGAAAAGGTCGGAAAGGTGGCGGGCAAGGCTCGCCGGATCGAGATCCTGCTGGGGGACCAGCCAGCCGCCGCCGGCGACGGCGAGCGCGCGGGCATTGGCCGTCTGATGGTCGTCGGTCGCGAAGGGGTAGGGCACCAGGATCGCCGGCCGGCCGGCGATCGCCAGTTCGGCCACGGTCGAGGCGCCCGAACGGCAGACGACCAGATGCGCCGCCGCCAGCCTTTCCGGGACGTCCTGGAAGAAGCTGGACAGTTCCACGGCGACGCCCGTGCCTTCGTAGGCTCGGGAGGCCATGTCCAGGTCCTCCGGACGGCACTGCTGGCTGACCCGAAGGCGGGCGCGCAGGTCGCCCAGCCGAGCGAGCGCTTGCGGCACGACCTCGCTGAAGATCCGGGCGCCCTGGCTGCCGCCCAGCACCAGGATGTGGATGGGGGCGTCGTGGGCGGGCACGGCGTAGGGGCGCCGCGCCTCGGCGACGGCGGGTCGGACAGGGTTGCCGGTCTGGAGGATGCGGGAGCGAAGGCCGGGCTTCATTCCCGCAATCCCGGGGAAGGATGTGGCGATGAGTTCGGCCTTGGCGGCAAGCAACCGATTGGCGCGGCCGAGAACGGCGTTCTGCTCGTGCAGGCCGACGGGAATGCGCTGATGGGCAGCCGCCAGGACGGTCGGCACCGACGGATAGCCGCCGAAGCCGACCACCGCGTCGGGATGCAGGGTCCGGAGGATCCGGCGCGCCTGGAAATAGCCGGCGGTCAGTTCGGCCGCGCTCCGCAGCTTGCCCAGCACGCCGGGGGTCACGGTTGCGGCTCTGATGCGGAACGTCTCTGCTTCCGGCACGGCATTGCCGAAGCTGTGCCCGCGGCGGTCGGTGACCAGGACGACCCGATGGCCGCGGTCGGTCAGCGTCCGCGCCAGAGCCTCGGCGGGGAACATGTGCCCGCCGGTGCCGCCGGCCGCCAGGGCGATCGTCAACCTTTCCGGGCGGCGCATCATGGCGCGATCCCCGATCCGGG
>JAJUFW010000279.1 GCA_029263555.1 Alphaproteobacteria bacterium | reverse complement strand
GGTCATGGCAGTTCCTCGCCCGACGAGGTCCGATGGGCGTCGAGAAGCCCCAGCGTGCCCCGGACCGGGATCATCAGCCAGTTGGGCCGGTTCGCGGCCTCGTAGCAGATCTCGTACAGCGCCTTCTCCAGCGCCAGGAGGTCGATGAGCCTGAGCGCGGTCGTCCGGTCGGCGGGATAGCCGGCGCTGCCCTCGGCCATCTGGGTATAGGCGGCGAGGAAGGCGCGGCTGGTGTGCTGGCGCCAGCGGGTCGCGTAGTCGAGCAGTATTTCGGTCTGGTCGGGATGGGTGCTCGCCATGTCCATGACGACGGCCCATCCCGCGTAGTCGAAGGACCGGAGCATCCCTGCCACGTCGCGGAGCGCCAGCTTCTTCGCCCGCCGGTCGGCGAGCGGACGGGCCGGCTCCCCTTCGAAATCGACCAGCACGAAATCGTTCTGGCAGACCAGCACCTGGCCCAGATGGAAGTCGCCATGGTGGCGGGTCTTGGCGATCAGGAAGTCGCCGCCGTCCAGAGCCTCGATCAGGTCAAGGCACTCCTGCCGGCGGTCCAGGAGCGCGTCGATCTCGTCCATCGCGGGGTCGTTGAGCGTGCCCCGCGCAAGCTCCAGCATCTCGAAGGCGCTCCCGGCCTCCTCGGCGATGCTTCGCCGCAACGCATCGGCGTCCTCGACCGTGAAGGGCTCGGGATCGAAATCGGGATCGCCCGTCTCCGTCGCGAAGGCCCGATGCAGCTCCGCCGTGCGCCGGCCGAGCGTTGCCGCCCGCAGGTAATAGGGGCCGAACCGCTCGCCCGGCTCGATGTCGGCGCCCGCGACCTCCGGCTCGCCGGCGCCGAGCACGATTTCCTCGAATTCGCGCCTGAGATATTCCAGCGTCATCTGCCAGCCGTCGCCCTGATTGCGGACGAATTGCTGAAGGATGGCGAGCGCGACCGGGGTTCCATCCTCGCCCACATATTCGACCGAGCCCAGAAGGGCCGGCACGTTGCGATAGCCGGCGACCTCCGTCAGGAAGCGGCCGATCTCCAGCTCGGGATGAACGCCCTCCTCCAGCTTGCGGAGGATCTTCAGCACCATCTTCTCGCCGATCAGCATCGAGGTGTTGGACTGTTCCACCCCCATGCGCCGGACCTCATCCCCCGGCACGAGCTCGATCGAAGCCAGCTCCGATCCCGGCCTGAAGACGATGCGCCCCTGGCTGCCCTCGATCTCGCGGCCGGCACGCAGATGATCGATCAGGCTGACAGTGAATTCGCTTTCCGCCATGGCATCGACCAGGGCGCCGAGCTTCGGTCCCTTGCGGATCTTGGCGAGCGTGTAGGGAAGAATGGGAGAGGCGGAGGTTATGGCCGTCTCATCCCAGCGCAGCGCCAGCGGCAGGAAATACCGGTCCGGCCGGTCGCGACCGTCCAGATCCACGTCGGCCAAGAGCGCGACCAGCTGCGACCGGTCGCCGGGCATGCTGACCGCATCGACGATCCGCGTTCCGACGACCTGGCTCGTCTTGGCGCCGAACCAGCGCTGCTTGGGAATGAAATGGGGCAGGATCTCGCGCGCCAGTTCGGCCCCGCAGCGGCCCGTCGCGACATTGGCCGACGTGCCGATGACGAGCGTGTGGAAATCGGGCAGCGGCTCCGGAATCGTCTCGTGCCACGCCGGCAGGCTGGTCTCGTCGGCCAGGATGAACCAGTAGAAGCCGTAGGCGGGCAGGGTCAGGAGATAGGTCAGCTCGCCGATCGGCGGGAAGGCGCTGCGCCCCAGCAGCTCCACGGGAACCCGCCCCTTGTACCGGGAGAGGTCCAGTTCGACCGCCTGGGCCTGCCGGGACAGATTGCAGACGCAGAGGATGGTTTCGCCGTCGTATTCGCGGAGATAGGCCAGGATCTTGCGGTTGCCCGGATAGAGGAAGGTGAGGGTGCCGCGTCCGAAGGCCCGGTGGCTCTTGCGCACCTGGATGATCCGCCGCATCCAGTTGTAGAGCGACGAGACGCTGCGCTGCTGGGCCTCCACATTCACGGCGTCGTAGCCGTAGATCGGGTCCATGATCGCCGGGAGATAGAGGCTGGCCGGATCGGCCCGGGAGAAGCCGCCGTTGCGGTCGGGGGTCCACTGCATCGGCGTGCGCACCCCGTCCCGGTCGCCCAGATAGACGTTGTCGCCCATCCCGATCTCGTCGCCGTAATAGACGATCGGCGTGCCCGGCATCGAGAACAGCAGGCTGTTCATCAGCTCGATCTTGCGCCGGTCGTTGCCCATCAGCGGCGCCAGCCGTCGTCGGATCCCCAGATTGATGCGCGACCGCTTGTCCGAGGCGTAGAAATCCCAGAGATAGTCACGCTCGCGGTCGGTGACCATCTCCAGCGTCAACTCGTCGTGGTTGCGCAGGAAGATCGCCCATTGGCAATTGTCCGGGATCTCCGGCGTCTGGCGCATGATGTCGGTGATCGGATGCCGGTCCTCCTGGGCGATCGCCATGTACATGCGCGGCATCAACGGGAAGTTGAACGCCATCTGGCATTCGTCGCCGTTGCCGAAATAGGGCAGCGTGTCCTCCGGCCACTGGTTCGCCTCGGCCAGGAAGAAGGCGTGAGGGTGGCTTTCGTCCATGGCCGCCCTCAGAGTCCGGAGCACGGCGTGGGTTTCGGGCAGGTTCTCGTTGTTGGTGCCGTCGCGTTCGACGAGGTAGGGGATCGCGTCCAGGCGCAAGCCGTCGACCCCGGTGTCGAGCCAGAATCGCATCGTGTCAATGACGGCCCGGACGACGTTCGGATTGTCGAAGTTGAGATCCGGCTGGTGGCTGAAGAAGCGGTGCCAGTAATAGGCCTTGGCCACCGGATCCCAGGTCCAGTTGGAGACCTCGGTATCGGTGAAGATGATCCTGGTCTCGGGCCACTTCTTGTCGTCGTCGGACCAGACGTAGAAGTTGCGGTGGTTCGTGCCCGGCTTCGCCCGCCGCGCCCGCTGGAACCAGGGATGCTGGTCCGAGGTGTGGTTGATCACGAGTTCGGTGATCACGCGCATGCCGCGGGCGTGGGTCTCCCGCACGAAGCGGCGGAAGTCGCGCATCGTGCCGTACATCGGGTTGACGGCCCGGTAGTCCGCGATGTCGTAGCCGTCGTCCCGCAGGGGCGAAGGATAGAACGGCAGCAGCCAGAGCGCCGTCACCCCCATGTCCCTGCAGTAGTCCAGCTTCTGGATCAGGCCGGGGAAATCGCCGACGCCGTCATTGTTGGAATCGAAGAAGGCCTTGATGTGCAGCTGGTAGAGGATTGCGTCCTTGAACCATAGCGGGTCGTCCTGCTGTGCCACCTCGCTGCCCTGGATCAGCGGCGTATCGGCAAGCTGCGGGGTCGTGGGTGCGTTCATGGGCGCGGCAACGGTTGTTCCGGAGGAACGCTGATCGGGCGCGGCCGCCAGCTCGGCGGGCTGCCCGGGACGCGGAAAACTGGCGTGGATTCTGACCGGCACCGGATGACCTGGATCGACTGGCCCGGAGGGTCCGGGTCGCGGACGACTGACCGCCTGACGCGTTGCTCGAAGACGTTTCCGGCGGCCCCCTTGCCTAATGGAACCGCGCCGGCCGGTCCGGGTTCCGAGCGGTCTGCGACATGGGCGGAGCCGGCTCCCGTACCTTCCATGCCCGACGGGGCGCATGCCGGCGGCAGGCCCCTCGCTCCTGCGATCGACCGGCATCCGCACCGGCGATCGGGGGTAGTGCCTGCGCCCTGCATCCACCACCCTCAAGTGAAGCGTCAGAGGAACCTACGTCTTGAGCCCGGTGTTAACGAAGCGGATCGAATCGGAATAATTCGAAAGGAGTACCGCGATGCGTAAGGAACTCGTTGGCTTCGTATCGGCCTTCGCGCTGATGTGCGGTGCGGCACTGGCCCAGGATGCGCCGACGCCGGGCGGAACCGATCAGCCTCCGTCGGCGCAGGACATGGCCCCGGCGACGCCGCCGACTACCGGAATGGGTGACGAAGGCACGGCGGCGATGGATCCCGCCACGCCGCCCGCGGGCGACACCGGCATGGCGGCCGGTCCGGAGGTGAGCGTCGAGGAAATGGTCGGCCGTAACGTCATCGGCGCCGACGGCGAGTCCCTCGGAAAGGTTGCCGACGTGGTCGTGGATCCGGTCTCCGGAGAGATGAAACAGCTCGTCATCGAGAGCGGCGGCTTTCTCGGCATCGGGGCAAAGACGGTCGCCGTCGACATGGCCGAGGCCGAGATCCGGCCGGAGGAAGGCATCTTCCTGTCCTCGGTGACCCAGGCGGACATCGAGGGCATGCCCGAATTCGATCCGGAGACGCAGACCCAGCCTCTGGACGAGCCGGCGGCCTCGCCCGGCACCGACACCGGTACCGGCATGGGTACCGACATGCCGGCGGCGCCAAGCCCGTAGGCCGGCGGCCCGACCGAATCGTACGAAGGCTCCGGGAGCGGTCCGCTCCCGGAGCCTTCGCTCCGTCGGAACCTGCGAGACCGCTCACGGGGCCGGCGTCACCCTCCAGATGAAGGCTGGGCGGTTGTTGTCGATCCAGAGATGCTGGTCCTTGCCGGTCCAGCGGAACCGGTAGCCGGAGAACAGCTCCTCCATCTCCACGGTCGCCCAATCGGGCAGCCCCAGTTCCCACAGCGGCAGTTCCAGCCGGCATTCCTGCGGGTGGAACGGATCCAGATTGACCGCGATCAGGACGAAGTTCGCCCGACCGCCTCCGACCGGGGTCTTCGACATCTTGC
>JAJUFW010000611.1 GCA_029263555.1 Alphaproteobacteria bacterium | reverse complement strand
AGGCCGAATAGGGTGTCTTGGACGCCGGCTTGATCACGATCGGACAGCCGGCCGCGAGCGCAGGGGCGGCCTTGCGGGTGATCATCGCGGCCGGGAAGTTCCAGGGCGTGATCGCGGTCACGACGCCGACCGGCTCCTTCGTCACCACGATCCGGGCGTCGGCGCGGTGGCTGGGGATCGTATCGCCGTAGATCCTTTTCCCTTCCTCGGCGAACCATTCGATGAAGCTGGCCGCATAGGCGATCTCGCCCCGGCTTTCGGCCAGCGGCTTGCCCTGCTCGGCCGTCATCAGCCGCGCCAGGTCCTCCTGGTTCGCCATCATGAGATCGTGCCACCTGCGAAGAATGCCGGCCCGCTCCTTGGCGGTCTTCGCCCGCCATGCCGGCCAAGCGCGCTCCGCGGCATCGATCGCGCGCCGGGTCTCCGCGGCGCCGCATTTCGGCACCGTGCCCAGCCGGGACCCGTCGGCGGGATCGACGACGACGATCATGCCCCCGCCATCGGCATCGATCCATTCGCCGTCGACATAGGCCTGCTGCCGGAACAGGCTCTGATCGGAAAGCTGCAACGTCATCGGGTTTCCTCGGGTTTATCGAAATGCCCGCATTCGCCGGCTCTCGTGCCGAGCCGGAAGACTGCAGCACCCTGGGTGAGGGCACCAAAGGAGGAATGCCCGAAACGGCAAAAGTGGTTCACGCCCGATGATCGAGGGGGAGTTCCACGATTGTCCTGCGTTCGGGGTGCGAACGGCCGCCGAGGACGGTTCATGTGGGACGACTTCATTCTGTTCGTGGCCGTCGGCTTCGCGGCCCAGCTGGTGGACGGGTCGGTCGGCATGGCCTACGGGCTGACCGGAACCTCCGTGCTGCTGAGCTTCGGGGTGCCGCCCTCTGTCGCCAGTGCCAGCATCCACACGGCCGAAGTCTTCACGACGGGTGCGTCCGGGCTTTCGCATTGGCGTCTCGGGAATGTCGACTTCCGCCTTGCCCGCCGCCTGGCCGTCGCCGGCATGCTGGGGGGAGCGACGGGGGCCTACGTCCTCTCCGCGATGCCGGGCGAACGGATCCAGCCGCTGATCAACATATATCTTCTGCTGATGGGGGGACTTGTCCTGTGGAAGGGCGCGGCCAACCATCGGCCCCGCTCCGACCAGCCGAAACAGATCGTGCCCCTGGGCCTGGTCGGCGGGTTTCTCGACGCCATCGGCGGCGGCGGATGGGGGCCGATGGTGGCGTCGACCCTGCTCGGGCGCGGCACCGTCCCGCGGGTCGCGATCGGGTCGGTCAACCTGGCCGAGTTCTTTGTGACGACGACCGTGTCCCTCACCTTTCTCGCGACGATCGGGCTGTCGCTCTGGCCCATCATCGCCGGGCTGATCCTGGGCGGCGTCATCGCCGCGCCGTTCGCCGCCTATGCCGCCAGGAGGATCCCGGACCGGCCCCTGATGCTCATCGTCGGAGCGGTGATCGTGCTCCTGAGCCTGCGCGGCCTGTTCGCGGCGTTCGCCGGCTGAAGGTACCGGCCCTCACCCGGGGTCGGCGCCGTGGTCCGCCTGGCATCGGGAATGATCGGCCAGCACCTCGATCACCCGGCAATCGGCTACCCTGCCGCCCTGGCACTGCGCGATCATGCGCTCGAGTTCGCCCTTCAGCGCGACCAGCCGGGCGATGCGGCTCTCGACGGCGCGAAGCTGGGACGTGGCGATCCGGTCCGCCCTCTCGCAGGGCTGATCCGGATCGTCGGCAAGGTCCAGAAGCTCCCGGATCGCATCGAGCCCGAAGCCGAGTTCCCGGGAGTGCCTGATGAAAGCCAGCCGGTCCACATGGCGGGCATCGTAGAAGCGCTGATTGCCGGCGGTGCGGCCCGGGTTCGGCATGAGGCCGATCTGCTCGTAATACCGGATGGTCTGCACCTTGCAGCCGGTGAGCCGGCCCAGTTCGCCGATCGATAGCCCGCCCCGGCGTGCGCTTGCATCCGCCATCGGTCTTCTCCTGATCGCTTTTCCTGAATCCACGAAGGAATGCTGGCTCCGCTGCGGGCTTTCGGACCAGCTCGCTGTCGGAAAGCCCCTCCCCCGATTATAGGTCGCAGAATCCCCTTGAAGCTACAGTCGCTGTAGGTCGCATCTTCGGCCCTGCAGGTGATTCACGGGCGAAGGACGGATTCATGGAAACGGGAACGCGGGACGTCGAAGACGGCAGCCGCGCCATCCGCT
>JAJUFW010000196.1 GCA_029263555.1 Alphaproteobacteria bacterium | reverse complement strand
GGCTCGGGCCGGGAATCCGGAACGGGCGGCTGGGCCGGGGCAGGGGGCTCCGGCCTGCGTCGGGGCGGCGGCGGGGTGAATGGCTGGGTCGCTACGGGCGTGATCCTGGCGGCGGCAGGCGCCGGCGCTGGTGCAGCTCGTGTCGTGGCCGGAACGATCGCTGCGCTTTCCCCGACACCGTCGAGCACCGAGAGGTCGACGACGACCGGCGGCCGTGGATTGACCTCGCCCCCGATGATGATCTGGGCCGATGCCGTCGACCCCAGGACCGTCGCTACACCCATCCCGGCGGCAAGTACGCAGCTCCGGCGGAGCGACTTCCGGGAGGCGGAAAAACCTGAACGCCGGATGATCAATCTTGGCCCCTAAACCGTTGTCCATGGTCGCAAACACCGGAAATCCGGTGCTCGCGACCATAAACTACGGCCGGTCGGCGGGACAACCGATTTACACAAATCCGACGGGCGCGTGAAATCACCCGGCGGCGCGTCGGGTCCCGTTCGCGGTACGCAATAGCTTGCCGAGCGGCAGGTGCAGATGCGGGTTGGCCGCAAGCACGCTACCGGTGTTGAGCGGATCGCGCTTGCCGTCGATCTGGGTCACGTACCCGCCCGCCTCCTGGACCAGGACGATGCCCGCGGCGATGTCCCAGGGATTCAGGTCGGCTTCCCAGAAGCCGTCGAACCGTCCGGCGGCGACATAGGCGAGATCCAGCGCCGCTGCGCCGAAGCGGCGGATGCCGGCGACCTGCGGCATGATCGCGTCCAGTTCCGCCCGGATTCGACTCGGGTCGCCATGACCCTTGAACGGAAGCCCGGTGGCGATCAGGGCGTCGCTCAGGTTGCGCCGGGCCGACACGCGGATGCGCCGGTCGTTGAGGAACGCCCCCTTGCCCTTCTCCGCCCAGAACAGCTCGTCGGTCACCGGGTTGTAGACGACGCCGGCGATGATCTCGCCATCCTGCTCGACGGCGATGGAAATGGCGAAATGCGGGACGCCGTGCAGGAAATTGGTCGTGCCGTCCAGGGGATCGACGATCCACCGGCTGGTGCCTTCGCTCGGCGCGGTCGGCGCGCTTTCCTCCATAACGAAGCCGAAGGCCGGTCGCGCCTTGGCCAGTTCGGCCCGGATCGTTTTCTCGGCTTGGAAGTCGGCGGTGGACACGAAATCGGCAGGCCCCTTGCGCGAGACCTGGAGTTGCTCGACCTCGCCGAAGTCGCGAACCAGACCGCGGCCTGCCTTCTCGGCGGCCCGGGCCATGACATTGATGAGGGGCGGACGGACGGCCATAACCGGGGATCAGTCCTTCGCGCGCTCGGAATAGGTGGCGTCGGCGGTGTTCACGACGACGCGGGTGCCGGCTTCGATATGCGGGGGAACCATGATGCGGACCCCGTTCTCCAGCAGCGCCGGCTTGTAGGAAGACGACGCGGTCTGGCCCTTCACCACCGGCTCGGCCTCGACAACGGTCATGACGACCGTCGGCGGAATTTCGACCGACAGGGGAACGCCTTCGTGCATCGTCACGGTGCAGTTCATGTTCTCCTGCAGGAAGGCGGCCTGGTCGCCCAGAACTTCCCGCGGGATGGTGATCTGCTCGTAGCTTTCGTTGTCCATGAAGGTGAAGTTGTCGCCCTCGCTGTAGAGGAACTGCATCTCCGCCTCGTCCAGACGCGCCCGCTCCACCGTCTCCTGGGTGCGGAACCGGTCCTGCGTCTTGACACCCGTCCGGATGTCCTTCATCTCGACCTGGATCACCGCGTTGCCCTTGCCGGGCTGGATGATCTCGATCTTGGTGACCAGCATCAGCTTGCCGTTATGCTCCAGCACGTTGCCGGGGCGAATCGTGATGGCATTGACCTTCATGAAAATCCCTGCTTTTCAAAGAGCGGTCGCGTGCCGCGCGGCAATGCCGCGGGGGGCGCCGGCAACGGCGCCGATGGCGAATGCGGCGCGGAACCTAACAGCAAGACCCGCGCGTGGCAACGCTGCGGGTAACGACACCTAGCAGAGGTCCGTTCCCCATGACCGAGACCGGTCCCGCCCGGACCGGGCGTGCCCCGTGGTGGCGCCCCGATGTCTATATCCGCAAGCGCCCTTTCGTCGAGGGCAGGGCGCGGATCGCAGCGGCCCTGCGGGCCTTCTTCGACGGGCGCGGCTTCCTCGAGGTCGACACGCCGGCGCTCCAGGTCTCGCCGGGGCTGGAGCCCCATCTCAAGGCCTTCGAGACCGAGCTTCAGGGGCCGCACCCGGATTACCGGCTGCGGCTCTACCTGCATACCAGCCCGGAATTTGCCATGAAGAAGCTTCTGGCGGCCGGGCTGCCCCGGATCTATCAGCTTTGTCACACCTTCCGGAACGGCGAGCGGTCGAGCACGCATCACCCCGAATTCTCGATGGTCGAATGGTACCGGGCCGGCGAAGGCTATGAGGCGCTCATCGACGACTGCCGTGGGCTGCTGCAGGCGGCGCTCCGCGCCTCCGGGCGGGAGCGCCTTACCTGGCGGGGGATGGATAGCGATCCCTTCGCCGACTGGGAGATCCTGACCGTCGCCGAGGCCTTCGATCGGTTCACGGGCATCGACATCCTGGCGACGGCGCCGGACCCGCAGGCGCCGGACATCGCCCTTCTGGATGCCGAGGCGCGGAAGATCGGAATATCCGCCCGCCCGGGCGACCGCTGGGACGACCTCTTCTTCCGGATCTTCCTCGACCGGATCGAGCCCAGGCTGGGCGTCGGGGGGCCGACGGTGCTCAAGGACTATCCGGTCTCGATGGCCGCCCTTTCCCGCGCGAAACCGGGGGATCCCCGACTAGCCGAGCGTTTCGAGCTTTACGTCTGCGGGCTCGAACTGGCGAACGCCTTCGGCGAGCTTACGGATCCGAGCGCCCAGCGGGCGCGTTTCCTTGCGGACATGGATCTGAAGGAGACGCTCTACGGTGTTCGCTACCCGATCGACGAGGATTTCCTGTCTGCCCTTGAACACGGGCTTCCCGAATGCGCCGGCATTGCCCTCGGCTTCGACCGCCTGGTCATGCTGGCGACCGGTGCGGAGCATATCGAAGATGTCCTTTGGGCGCCGGTAGCCGAATGAGTGGGTCGGACATGATCCAGGAAGGTGCGCTTGCCGCGCTGCACCCCCAGTCCCAGGCCTATTTGCGGCAGGCCGCCGAATGGTGGACGGCCCGTGGCCTGCCGCCGATCTACCGTCTGACGCCGGCGGCCGCCCGCGAGGCGGTGGCCGATTTCCGCCGCGAATTCGCGGCCCCGCTGGCGCCCATGGACCTGGTCGAGGATCACGAGCTGGAGGCCCGTTCGGGGGCGCGGCGGGTGCGCATCTTCCGGCCCTGGACCGCCCATGAGGAGGCGCTGCCGGTGGTCCTGTACTTCCATGGCGGCGGCTATGTCGTCGGCGGGATCGAGGAAAGCGAGCACGAGGCGCGCCGCCTTGCGACGATCCTGCCGGCGCTGGTCGTTTCGGCCAGCTACCGACTGGGGCCGGAGCATCCGTTCCCGGCGGCGGTCGAGGACGGGTATGACGCGCTCCTATGGGCGGCGCACAACGCCGGACGCTATGGCGGGGACATGCGGCGGCTCGTCGTGGGCGGAACCAGCGCCGGCGGCGGGCTCGCTGCCGCCGTGACCCGGCTGGCGGTCCGCGAGAACGGTCCGCGCATCGCGCTCAACTATCTGTTCTGCCCGTGGTTGGACCTTACCTTCGGCGAGCCGTCGGTGACGGTGTTCGGGGCCGGCTACGGCCTCGATCGCGACGAGTTGGAGTGGTTCGCGAGGGGCTATCTGGGCGCGACGGCAGGGGCGGCCGATCCGCTGATCTCGCCCGCCCTTCACCCGGTCCCGGCGCAGATGCCGCCGACGATCATCCTGGCCGCGGAATGCGATCCGCTGGTCGACGAGGCCAAGACCTATGCCCGCCGGCTGGAGGAGGCCGGGGCGCCGGTCATGCTCTATCCCGCGCCCGGCATGATCCACGCCTTCAACACGCTGGTCCATCTGATCCCGGAAGGGGAGCGTCACCTGAAGCCGGTGGAGGCGGCAATGCGCCGCCTGATCCGGGAAGGCGGCGCGCCGGATCGCGACGCTCAAGCCTGACCGGCGGGCGCGAGGTCCGGCACGCCTCCGCCGGAGGTGTGGTCGATCAGCGGCCGAGGGCGGCGGCGATTTCCCGAAGGCCGGCGGCGGCGCCGGCCGCATGGTCCCAGACGGCCGCGTCCAGCGCCAGGAAGTCGGCCCCCACCCGGGCCAGCAACGGCGCGTTGTCTTTCGTGATTCCGTTTCCGGCCACGCACGGAACCTCGAACAGCTCGGCCCACCACCCGACGATCTCCGGATCGGCCGTAAAGCCGATGAAATCGGCCCCACGCTCGCCTACGACCATCGCGTCGTGCCGGCTGGAGCCGACCCAGGCGCCGACGATGTATCCGGCGCCGAGCGTCTTGCGCGCCGAAGGATAGAGGGCGGGGTCGGGAAGCGCCGTGCCGTCGCAGCCCGTGTCGAGGGCCAGGTCCGGCCGGCCGGCCAGAAGGAAGGCAGCGCCGCGATCCTGGGCGACAGGGCGCAGCGCATCGATGGAAGTACGCCACGTACCCTCGTCGGTCGAGGCGAGGCGAAGCTCGACGCAGGCGACCGGGATCGCGTCCAGCGCCTGTGCCAGAAGAGACGCGAACGCCGCCGGCGCGAAGGCCGGCGGCGTAACGAGGTAGAGCTGTGTGTCGGTCAAGGACGCAGCCGGGCTATTCCCGGCCCTGGAAGATCCGGACCAGCGTGTCGAGAAGCTGCAGCGCTTCCTCGCGCGGGCGGCGGAAGCAGTTGCGGCCGATGATCGAGCCGTTCCCGCCGCCGTCGCGGATCGCCCGGGCGTCGTCCAGCACGGCGTCGGTTCCCTTCGCGGCGCCGCCGGAGAAGACGACGATGCGCCGGCCGTTCATGCAGGACCGGACGACCTCGGCCACGCGCTCGGCCTGGCTGCCCAGGGCGATCTTGTGGTCCGTGAACTCCTTCTTCGCTTCCTTCTGCTCGAGATAGTCGGTCGGAAGCTTGACCTTGATGATGTGGGCGCCGAGCTGGCAGGCGAGATGCGCGCCGTACGCCACGACGTCGAGCGCCGTCTCACCGTCCTTGGAGATGTTGCCGCCGCGCGGATAGGACCAGAGCACCGTCGGCAGGCCGACCGACTTGGCCTCGCGGATCAGTTCGGCGATCTCTTCCATCTGCTCGAAAGCCATGTCCGAGCCTGGATAGATCGTGAAGCCGATCGCGTGGCAGCCGAGGCGCAGCGCATCCTCGACCGAGCCGAAGATCGCCTGGTCGGCGTCCTCCTTCTTACGGCTCAGGCTGTTGGAGTGGTTCAGCTTGAGGATGGTCGGGATCTGGCCGGGGAACTGCGGAGAGGAAATTTCCAGGCTGCCCAGCGGCGCCGCGTAGGCGTTGAGGCCTGCGTCGATCGCGAGCTGATGGTGGTAGAGCGGGTCGTAGCCGCCCGGATTGATCGCGAAGCTGCGCGCCGGGCCGTGCTCGATGCCCTGGTCGACGGGCAGGATGATCATCTTACCGGTGCCGCCCAGGCGGCCGGCCATCAGCATCTGGGCAAGCCTGGCCTTAACGCCGGGATTCTCGCTGTCGTAGTTCGACAGGATTTTCTTCACGCGGGTCGTCAACTTCATCGAAGCAGGTCCTCACCGGGCTCGATTTCAGGGGGATGTCGCCGGTAGCGGAATAAACTAGGCCGGGCGGCAATGCAACGTTGCGAACGGGGGCTCAGTTCCGGAAGGCCGGACCCTCGTCGGTGCCGGAGTCGTCGGAGAGCACCGCGCGGCAGGCTTCGGCGGCGTCCTTCTCGCGGTCGAGATCGATGGCGTCGGGCAGGGTCCGCCAAAGCGTCGCCCCCGCCGAATCGGCCATCTGGGCGAGCGGGACCGCCAGTGCCTCGCCTCCCCTGAAGGCCAGGTCGCGGACGCCGGCCCGAATGGCCTCCATCGTCCGCCCCGGGCTCTCGCCGCAGTCGAGAAGGGCGGTCTCGACGATTCCGGGATGACGCGCCGCCGCACGGTCGATGAGCATCTTCCACCACATGGCCCCCGCCCGGATTCCGGCCTCGGGCGCGCTGACGATCCGCAGCGTCCGGCCAAGCCCCGCCG
>JAJUFW010000660.1 GCA_029263555.1 Alphaproteobacteria bacterium | reverse complement strand
TCATCCTGGATCCGGTCGGCGCCGGACCGGCATTCATCCCAAGGGACGGCAGGTCGATCCCGCGGCGCTTGAGGAGATCCAGGCGCTGCTGGGCGACCGGCCGCGCCGGCCCGACCTGCTGATCGAGCATCTGCACCTGATCCAGGACACCTACAACTGCCTGTCCGCCCGCCATCTCGCGGCCCTGGCCCAGGAGATGCGGCTGGCCCAGGCGGAGGTGTACGAGGTCGCCTCGTTCTACGCCCATTTCGACATCGTCATGGAGGACGAGACGCCGCCGCCTCCGCTGACGGTGCGGGTGTGCGACAGCCTGACCTGCGAGCTGAAGGGCTCGCGCGGGCTGCTGGAGCGCCTGCCGGGGCTGCTGGGCCGCGAGGTGCGGGTGGTGCGGGCGCCGTGCATGGGCGGTTGCCACAATGCCCCGGTCGTCGCGCGCGGGCATGCTCTTCACGAGCGCGCGCCCGGCGACAGCGTCGTCGATGCCGTGCGCCAGGGGCACACCCATCCGGCATTGCCGGCCTATACCGACCTTGAGGCTTACCGCGCCGCCGGCGGATACCGTCTCCTGGGCGACTGCCTCGAGGGGCGCCGAACGGCGGACGAGATCATCGACGCGCTGGACCATTCGGGCCTGCGCGGCCTTGGCGGCGCCGGATTCCCCACCGGCCGGAAGTGGCGTTTCGTGCGCCAGGAGCCAGCCCCGCGGCTGATGGCCGTCAACGGGGACGAGGGGGAGCCCGGCACCTTCAAGGACCGGCACTACCTGGAGACCGATCCGCACCGATTCCTCGAAGGCATGCTGATCGGCGCGTGGGCGGTCGAGGCGACGGATGTCTATATCTATCTGCGCGACGAATATCCCCAGTGCCGGGAAGTGCTGCTGCGCGAGATTGCGGCCCTAGAGGCGGCGGGCCTCACCCGCCATACGCGGGTGCATCTCCGTCGCGGCGCAGGCGCCTATATCTGCGGCGAGGAATCGGCGATGCTGGAAAGCATCGAGGGGCGGCGCGGCCTGCCCCGGCACAAGCCGCCATTCCCGTCCCAGGTCGGCCTGTTCGGCCGGCCGACCCTGATCAATAATGTCGAGACGCTGTTCTGGGTCCGCGACATCGTCGAGCGGGGCATCGACTGGTGGACGGGCTTCGGCCGGAACGGCCGCCGGGGCCTACGCAGCTTCTCGGTCTCGGGCCATGTGCGTGAACCGGGCGTCAAGCTGGCGCCGGCCGGTATCACCGTCCGCGAGCTGATCGACGAATATTGCGGCGGCATGGAGGAGGGGCACGTCTTCAAGGGCTATCTGCCCGGCGGCGCCTCGGGCGGCATCCTGCCGGCCAGCATGGCCGACATCCCGCTGGATTTCGGCACGCTCGAGGAGCATGGCTGCTTCATCGGCTCGGCGGCCGTGGTGGTTCTTTCCGACCGTGACGACATGCGCGCCGTCGTGCGCAATCTCCTGAGGTTCTTCGAGGACGAGAGCTGCGGCCAGTGCACGCCGTGCCGGGTCGGCACGGAGAAGGCGGTCAAGCTGCTGGAGCAGCCGCGCTGGGACGCGCCGCTTCTGACCGAACTCTCGCGGGTCATGTCCTCCGCCTCGATCTGCGGCCTGGGCCAGGCGGCGATGAACCCGCTAAAATCGGTTCTTAAGCATTTCCCGGAGGATCTCGCATGAGCGATCCGATCCGTTTCATTCTCGACGGCGAGGAAGTCGAGGCCCGTCCCGGCGAGACCATCTGGCAGGTTGCCAACCGCCGCGGGGTCGAAATCCCGCATCTCTGCTATTCGCCCGCGCCCGGCTACCGCCCGGACGGCAATTGCCGCGTCTGCATGGTGGAGATCGAGGGCGAGCGCGTGCTGGCGGCAAGCTGCATCCGCACCCCGACCCCGGGAATGAAGGTCAAGACCCAGACCGACCGCGCCAAGAGCGCGCGCCGCATGGTGGTGG
>JAJUFW010000434.1 GCA_029263555.1 Alphaproteobacteria bacterium | reverse complement strand
GCGCTGAACATGCCGTTCCGCGAGGCTCACCACGTGACGGGCCAGGCGGTTCGACTGGCCGAAGAGAGGGGCTGCGGCCTCAAGGATCTGCCGCTTCGGGACCTGCAGTCGCTGGAGCCGCGGATCACCGCCGACGTCTATGACGTGCTGAGCGTCGAGGCGTCTGTCGCCAGCCGGCGCAGCTACGGCGGGACGTCTCCCGAGCGGGTCCGCGAGGCGGTGGCCGCCGCCAGGACGCGCTTTCTTTAGGACTGCGGTCGGAGCCTTCGTCCAATGAGCAAGAAGCTGATCATCGTCCTCGCCACTGCGCTGGCGCTCGCCGCCTGCGGCAAGAAGCCGGCCAGCGTCTCGCCCCCCCAGGGCGAAGCCAAGGACACCTTCCCCCGGACCTATCCCTCAGAATGAACCCGTTCCAGTACCGCAACGGCGTGCTTCACGCCGAGGGCCTGCCCCTGCCGGCGATCGCCGAGGCGGTCGGCACCCCGTTCTACTGCTATTCGACCGCCGCCATAGAGGCGAATTACGGCGCCTTCGCCCGCGCGCTGGACGGCACCGGCGTCCGGATCGCCTATGCGCTCAAGGCCAATTCCAATCAGGCAGTGATCCGCACGCTGGCCGGGCTCGGCTGCGGCGCCGATGTCGTCTCGGAAGGCGAGCTGCGCCGGGCGCTCGCCGCCGGCGTCCCGCCGGACCTGATCGTCTTTTCCGGCGTCGGCAAGACCCGCGAAGAGATGGAAGCGGCGCTTGCCGCCGGCATCCACCAGCTGAACGTCGAAAGCGTGCCGGAGCTCGAGCTCCTGAGCGAGGTCGCGACAGCGATGGGCCGAACAGCCGAAATTGCGCTTCGCATCAACCCGGACGTCGACGCCGGGACCCACGCGAAGATCACGACCGGCGTCAAGGGCAACAAGTTCGGCATTGATATCGACCAGGCGGCGGCGGTCTACCGCCGGGCGCGGGAGCTGCCGGGAATAGCACCCGTCGGCGTCGCGCTGCACATCGGCAGCCAGCTGACCGACATCGCGCCCTACCGGGCGGCCTATCTCCGGGTTGCCGAGCTGATTCGGGCCCTGCGCGCCGAGGGGATCGCCATCTCCCGCATCGATCTGGGCGGCGGCATGGGGATCCGCTACCGGGACGAGAGACCGCTGGACCTCGACAGTTTTGCCGCGCTGGTGCGCGAGGCGGTCGTGCCGCTCGACTGCGAGATGATGATCGAGCCCGGGCGGTCGCTCGTCGGCAATGCCGGCCTCCTCGTCAGCCGCGTGATTTACGTCAAGGAGACGGACCACCGCCGCTTCCTCATCGTCGACGGCGCCATGAACGACCTGATCCGGCCGTCGCTCTACGACGCCTGGCACGACCTGATCCCGGTCAGGGAGCCGGAACCCGGCACCGCCCATCGGCCTTATGACATCGTCGGCCCGGTCTGCGAGACCGGCGACACCTTCGCCCGCGACCGGCTTCTGCCTCCGCTCGCCGCCGGTGAGCTGGTTGCCTTCGCAAGCGCCGGCGCCTATGGCGCGGTGATGGCGTCGACCTACAACAGCCGGCCGCTGGTGCCGGAGGTGCTGGTCAAGGGCGAAAACTTTGCAACGGTCAGAAAGCGGCCCACATTTGAAGAGATGATTGCGGCCGATACCGTGCCGCCATGGTTCGAGGGCGATCCCCGCACCTGACAACCCGGAGGTCAGCCGCCGGTGCACCGATCCGCAGACGCCGACCGCCCAGACGTCAACCCGGTGCCGCGCCTGCGGCTTTCGGCGGCACGGGCGACCCTGTTCTGGGAGGCGCTGTGGCCCCGGCTTTGGCCGGCGGTCGCGGTTCTGGGCGTTTTTGCGGCGCTGGTCCTGTTCGACGTCCTGCCGGCCCTGCCGCCCTGGGTCCATCTGGCCCTCCTGGCCGCTTTCGGCCTGGGCTTCCTGCTGGCGCTCTGGTTCGGGCTCAAGGGCTTCACGCCGCCGGGCCCGGAAGCGGCCGAACGCCGCCTGGAACGGGACAGCGGCCTGCAGCATCGGCCGCTCAGTGCGCTTCGCGTCCTGCAGGCGAGCGGGACCAGCGATCCCGGCAGCCGCGCCCTCTGGCATATCCATCACGAACGCCTGCGCCGGGCCGCCCATCGCTGGCGCCTGCGCCTGCCCGCCCCCGGCCTCGCCGCCCGTGACCGGGTGGGCGCCCGCGGCCTCTTGGCGCTCGTCATCGCGCTGGGAGTGGTCGCGGCGTGGGACGACTGGGGCGGACGCCTCGGCCGCGCCTTCGATCCGAAGCTCCAGGCGGTCGCCGCCGCCCCGCCCGTTCTCGATCTCGTCGTCACGCCACCGAATTACACGGGCATAGCCCCGATCTTCCTGCGCTCCGCCGGCGGAGACGCGGCCCGGGAAGAGGCCCGGGCCCCCGCCGAGATCGCGGTCCCCGTCGACAGCACCATCCTGGCCCGGGTCAGCGGCGGCGGGGACGCGCCGGTCCTCAATCTCGGCGCCGAGCAGATCGCCTTCAGCAAGGTCGACGACCTGAATTTCGAGCTGACGGCGACCGCGGCGGCCTCAAGCGCGGACCGGCTGACCGTCGTCCAGGGGCGGACCACGCTGGGGGACTGGCCGATCCGGATCGTCCCGGACCGCGCGCCATCGGTCGCCTTCGCCGAGCCTCCCGGGCCGACCGAGCGGCGGGCGCTCAGGATCCAGTACGCCGCCGACGACGATTACGGCATCGAATCGCTGAGCGCGACCGTCGCCCTGGCCGACGATGCGCCGGCCGCCCTTGACCGCAGCCCGATCGAGCTTGCCCTGTCGGTGCCGGGCAGGCGCCCGAAGGAGGCCAAGGGCGCCGGGTATTTCGATCTGACGCCCCATCCCTGGGCCGGCCTGCCGGTCGTCATCCACCTGACCGCCACCGATGCCGCCGGGCAGCGCGGATTGAGCGAGCCGGTCGAGATCGTGCTGCCCGAGCGCGAATTCACCCATCCGGTCGCCCGGGCGATCATCGAGCAGCGCAAGACCCTGATTCTCGATCCCTCCCGCCACAGGGAGGTCGCCGAGGTGCTGGAGGACCTGTCGCTCAGGCCCGACCGCTATTACGACGATCCGGTGACCTTCCTCGCCCTGCGCACGGCCGGCCGGCGCCTCGCCTTCGCTCGGGACCCGGTGCCGGAGGTCGAGCCCGTGCAGAAGCTTCTCTGGGACACGGCGCTGCGCATCGAGGACGGCGGCCTGTCCCTTGCCGAGCGTGCGCTGCGCGACGCCCAGCAGGAGCTGGCCGAGGCGCTGGACCGCGACGCCTCGGACG
>JAJUFW010000304.1 GCA_029263555.1 Alphaproteobacteria bacterium | reverse complement strand
CTGGCCGCCAGGCGCTCGATATAGGGGGCCCCGGCGAAGATGAAGAAAAAGCAGGGCAGGAAGGTCACGTAGAGCGTGAGCGCGCTGCCCGCGACACCGCCGGCAAGCGGCGGGAGGGCGCCCGGATCGTTCCAGCCGGCGAAGAAGCCGACGAATTGGGTCACGAGAATCAGCGGACCCGGCGTCGATTCGGCAAGCGCCAGGGCGCGGGTCATATCGGTCGGAGAAAGCCATCCGTAGCCATCGACCGCCGCCTGGGCGATGTACGGCAGAACGGCATAGGCGCCGCCGAAGGTGACGAAGGCGGCCGTCGTGAACAACTGGACGATATCGCCCCACGGCCCGGCGCCCAGCAGGACGAGGGCAAGCGCCACCGGGACGATCCAGAGTGCCGCGAAGACGAGCGTGACCCGCGCCAGGCGTCCAAGGCCGGGGGCAGGACCGGCCGCGACCCGGGCGGCCCCCGGGAGTTGCGCGGCGGAGCATCGCCACCCGAGCAAGGACGCCGTCACGCCGATGAGGGCGGCGGCCAGCACGATCGCCGGGAAAGGAACGCCGAGCGCGCGCAGCGCCAGAAAGGCGCCGATCGCGAGCGCGATCGACAAGGGGTCGCCGAGCGTCCGCTTTCCGATCCTGTGGACGGCGTGGGCGACAATGGCGACGACCACCGGCTGGATGCCGGCGAAGACCGCCTCGACCAGGCCGACGTTTCCATGCGCGGCGGCGATCCAGCTCAGCACCAGGAGGACGGCCGCGCCCGGAAGCACGAACAGCACGCCCGCGGCGAGACCGCCCCGAATCCCGTGCAGTCGCCAGCCGATATAGGTCGCAAGCTGCATCGCCTCCGGACCCGGCAGAAGCATGCAGAAGTTGAGGGCGTGAAGGAAACGCCTCTGGTCGATCCAGCGGTGGCGATCGACCAGGTCGGCCTGCATCAGGGCGATTTGGCCGGCCGGTCCGCCGAAGCTGACGAGGCCGAGGCGCAGCCAGTAGAGAAGCGCCGTCGTAAAGGGTACCGCCGACGCCCTGCCCGGTTCCGCCGCTGAGTCGGGCGGCAGGCCGTCCATGGGATTCGTCTTGTCACCATCGGTGCCTGTCATGGACGGGATCCTAGACGGCAAGGCCGGCCGCCGGGAGGCGGCGCCGAAAGCCCGGTCGACTTCCGGACGCGATTGCACTGAGGAAGGGAAATCCGCCCATGGCCTACCGTCCTTGCGGAATTTGGTGCCGGGCAAGGCCTGGACGGCGGCCCCGTCTTGGAAAGCCGGGAACGGGTGCACCCCGACTGGGGGCGATTATGCGCCGGTGGCGGTCGGCCGCAAGCGCGTTCCGGGAACCCGAAGGAAAGGGGGATGAACGCGAACGGCTCCCGAAGGAGCCGCTCGTCGTCGGGTTTCTGAGCTGCGGGCGGAGTCAGATGTAAAGGATTTCGATGATCTCGTAGCTCTTCGAGCCGTTCGGCGTGGACACCTCGACCACGTCGCCGACCGACTTGCCGATCAGGCTGCGCGCCAGCGGCGCGGTGATCGACAGGCGGCCTGCCTTGATGTCGCTCTCGTCCGCGCCGACGATCTGGTAGGAGATCTCCTCGTCGGTGTCCTCGTCGGCCAGCTTGACCGTCGCTCCGAATTTGACGCTGTCCCCCGACAGCTTGGAGACGTCGATGACCTCCGCACGGGAGATCTTGTCCTCGAGCTCGAGAACGCGACCCTCGATGAAGCTCTGGCGCTCACGAGCCGCGTGATATTCCGCGTTCTCGGAAAGATCGCCATGTTCGCGCGCTTCGGCGATGGCCTTGATGATGGCCGGTCGCTCGATCGCCTTCAGATGCTTGAGCTCCTCCTGGAGGCGGAGATATCCCGCCTCCGTCATCGGCACCTTCTCCATGCCTTCCTACCTCGTGAAGGAAAAAATTATCGGCCCGGCTGGCCCGCCCGCCGCCGGTTCTTTCAAAAGCTAATTCGCCTCGCCAAGGTAAGACTGCAGTGGCGCGACTTCAAGACGCCCCGATTTGAGAGCCGCGATGGCTTCGACGGCGGCCCGCGCCCCGGCAACCGTGGTGTAGTAGGGGATGGTGTTCACCAGCGCCGTCCGCCGGATCGCGAAGCTGTCCTTGATCGCCTGGGCGCCGTCGGTCGTGTTGAACACGAGGTCGATCGCGCCGTCGATCAGGGAGTCGACGACATTCGGCTGACCCTCCAGCACCTTGTTGACGCGCTGGACGGGCAGGCCGGCTTCTTCCAGGGCTGCCGCGGTTCCGCGGGTGGCGACCAGCCGGAAGCCCAGTTCGACCAGCTTCCGCGCCGCAGGCAGGATCGCCGGCTTATCGTGGTCCCGGACGGACACGAAGACCGTGCCGCCGAGCGGCAGGGTGACGCCCGCCCCCAGCTGGCTCTTGGCGAAGGCCCGGCCGAAATCGGCGTCCAGCCCCATCACCTCGCCTGTGGACTTCATTTCGGGGCCCAGGATCGTGTCGACGCCGGGGAAACGGTTGAACGGGAAGACGGCTTCCTTCACGGCCGTATGGGGCGGCGTGGGTCCGGTCAGGCGGAAGGCGGACAGCTTCTCGCCCGCCATGACGCGCGCCGCGACCTTGGCGATCGGGGTGCCGGTCGCCTTGGCGACGAAGGGGACGGTCCGCGAGGCCCGCGGATTGACCTCGATCAGGAAGACGTCGCCGTCCTTCACGGCGAACTGGACGTTCATCAGGCCGACCACGCCCAGCGCCCGCGCGAGCTGGCGCGTCTGGATCTCGATCTCGTCCAGCACCTCCCGTGACAGGGAGTGCGGCGGAAGGGCGCAGGCACTGTCGCCCGAATGGATCCCGGCCTCCTCGATATGCTCCATAATCCCGGCAACATAGACCGTCTCGCCGTCGCAGACCGCATCGACGTCGACTTCGATCGCGTCCTGCAGGTAGCGGTCGATCAGGACCGGGTTGCGCCCCGACACCTTGACCGCGGTCTCGATGTAACGGAGCAGGGAGGCGCGGTCGTAGACGATCTCCATGGCGCGTCCGCCCAGGACGTAGCTGGGGCGCATCAGCACGGGATAACCGATCTCGCCGGCGATTCGTTCGGCTTCCGCTGCCGAACGGGCGATGCCGTTGGCCGGCTGCTTGAGGCCCAGCCGGTTGACGAGATCCTTGAACCGCTCGCGATCTTCCGCCAGGTCGATCGCGTCCTTGGGCGTGCCCAGGATCGGCACGCCGGCGGCCTCCAGGTCGTGGGCAAGCTTGAGCGGCGTCTGGCCACCGAACTGGACGATGACGCCCTTCACGGTGCCCTTGCGCTGCTCGACCCGGATCAGCTCGATCACGTCCTCGGCGGTCAGCGGCTCGAAATAGAGGCGGTCGGAGGTGTCGTAGTCGGTCGAGACCGTCTCCGGGTTGCAGTTGACCATGATGGTCTCGTACCCGGCCTCCTTGAGCGCATAGGCCGCGTGGACGCAGCAATAGTCGAACTCGATGCCCTGGCCGATCCGGTTCGGGCCGCCGCCCAGAATCACGATCTTCTCGCGGTCGGACGGATCGCTTTCGCATTCCGGCTGGTCGAAGCCGTTGCCCTCATAGGTCGAATACATGTAGGGCGTCAGGCTCGCGAACTCGGCCGCGCAGGTGTCGATGCGCTTGTAGACCGGCGTGACGCCGCAGGCGCGCCGGGCCTCGGCGACATCGGATTCGTTGCGCCCGGCCAGCTCCGCGATCCGCGCATCGGAGAAGCCCATCTGCTTCAGCCGGACCCAGCCCTTGCGGTCCTGCGGCAGGCCTTCGGAGCGCAGCGCCTGCTCGGCCCGGACCAGCTCCTCGATCTGCCGGAGGAACCACAGGTCGATCTTGCAGGCCTGGTGGATCTCCTCGAGCGGCATGCGGTGACGCATGGCCTGGGCCACCACCAGCAGCCGGTCATGGGTCGGCCGCGACAGGGCCGCCCGGATCGCGTTCTTGTCGGTCTCGCCGGCGGTGACGCCCGGAATCGCCACCTCGTTGAGGCCGGTCAGCCCGATCTCCATGGACCGGAGCGCCTTCTGCAGGCTCTCCTGGAAGGTCCGGCCGATGGACATCGCCTCGCCGACCGATTTCATCGAGGTCGTGAGCAGCGGGTCGGCCCCAGGGAACTTCTCGAAGGTGAAACGCGGCATCTTCGTGACGACGTAGTCGATCGTCGGCTCGAAGGAGGCCGGCGTCACCCGGGTGATGTCGTTCTTCAGCTCGTCCAGCGTGTAGCCGACGGCCAGCTTCGCCGCGATCTTGGCGATCGGGAAGCCCGTGGCCTTGGAGGCCAGCGCCGAGGACCGGCTGACGCGCGGGTTCATCTCGATCACGACCATGCGGCCGGTTTCCGGGCTGACCGCGAACTGGACATTCGACCCGCCCGTGTCGACGCCGATCTCCCGCAGGACGGCGATCGAGGCGTCGCGCATGCGTTGGTATTCTTTGTCGGTGAGCGTGAGGGCCGGGGCGACGGTGATCGAGTCGCCCGTATGGAT
>JAJUFW010000231.1 GCA_029263555.1 Alphaproteobacteria bacterium | reverse complement strand
TTCCGGCTCGGGCGCAGGCGGCGCGTCCGGGACCTGCTGTTCCGGTCCGGCCGGCGGCGGCGGGGGCGGCGGGATCTCCTCATCGGGTTCCGGCGCTTCCGGGACGCCTGCCGGGTCCGGTTCGGCTTCGGCCAGGTCGGCGACATCCGCCGGCTGCGGCTCGGGCGTCGCAGGCTCCGCCGCCTCGGGTCGGGGCGCGGGCGCCGGCGGCAGCTCCAGTTCCGCCACCAGGCTGCGGCGGTCGGCCTCGGCCTGAAGGCGCTCCATCGTTTCCCCGGCGCCGAGCGCGAGCCAGAGGATCACCCCGGCAACCGCGGCGACGACCGTGAGCGCGATCAGCGCAAGAAGGTTCCGTGCACCCTGGTCCGCGCCTGCACGCGTCCCGCCGCGGGAATAGTTGTCAGCCATATCTGTCCACTCGTTCTTCGTCGCGTCCTCATCCGGGACGGCGAATCACCCGTGGGCAGTTTATCGCCCGGCAGTGGTTAATTTACTGCTCTCTGGCTGAAGAGATAGACGCCGCGCAGCAGGTCCAGTGCCCTTTCCAGCTGATAGTCGAAGGGCGGGACTTCGCCGGCCGCGGCTGCGTTCTCTCCGGCGCCCGGCCCGGCAGGCTGTCCGGGCATGCCCGGCTCCTCCACGCCGGTTTCGGGCGGAACGGGCGTGTCGCCCGGGACGGGCGTCGCCTCGGTCGGCCCGCCGTCCCTGTTCTGGTCGTTGGAGAGGGCGCCGCGCAGATCCGCCTCGCGCCGGGCGTTGACGCTGATCTCCTCGATCCGGGCCGGCTGCACCTCGATGTCCGGCGAGATGCCGAGCGCCTGGATCGACCGGCCGCTCGGCGTGTAGTAGCGGGCGGTGGTCAGACGCATGGCGCCGTTCCCGGGCAGCGGGACGATGGTCTGGACCGAACCCTTGCCGAAGGTGGGCGTGCCCAGAAGCACGGCCCGGCGGTGGTCCTGCAGGGCGCCCGCCACGATTTCGGAGGCCGAGGCCGAGCCGCCGTTGATCAGCACGACGATGGGCAGGCCCTCGGCCAGGTCGCCGGCCTCGGCGTTCCAGCGCTGGGACTGCTCCTCGTGGCGGGACCGGGTCGAGACGATCTCGCCATGTTCCAGGAACGCGTCCGCGACCGCGACCGCCTGGTCCAGAAGGCCGCCCGGATTGTTTCTCAGGTCCAGCACATAGCCCTTGAGGTCGCCGCCCAGCTGCGACTTGATGGCGTTGATCGCGTCCTCCAGCCCGGAGGCGGTCTGCTCGGTGAAGCTGGTGATGCGGACGTAGCCGACATCCTCCCTGATCTCGTGCCGGACCGACTGCACCCGGACGATGTCGCGGGTGAGCGTGACGTCGAACGGCTCCTCCTGCCCGCGGACGATGGTCAGCGTGATTTCGCTGCCCACGGGCCCGCGCATCCGGTCGACGGCGTCGTTGAGCGCCATGCCGGTCACCGGCTCGCCGTTCAGATGGGTGATGTAGTCGCCGGCCTGGAGCCCGGCGCGGTAGGCCGGCGTGTCGTCGATCGGGGACACGACCTTCACCACCCCGTTCTCCATCGTGACCTCGATGCCCAGCCCGCCGAAGGCGCCGCGGGTCTGGACCTGCATGTCGCTGAAGCTGTCCTCATTTAGGTAGCTGGAATGGGGATCGAGCGAGGTCAGCATGCCGTTGATCGCCGCCTCGATCAGGTCCTTGTCGTTGACTTCCTCGACATATTCCGAACGGATGCGCTCGAACACCTCACCGAAAAGGTCGAGCTGGCGGTAGGTGTCCAGCCGGTCGTCGGCCGGCGTCCGGTTGCCCTGGGCCAACGCGGCGGTCGGGGCCGACAGGAAGGCGACGGACAGCGCCAGGGCGACGTAGCGGAATTTCCTCATCCTCGACCTCTTTCGCGAGCCTGGGTCAAGCCGTCGATCGGATTGATCGGCTGGCCGTTGCGCCGGAACTCGAAGTAAATCAATGACGGCTGATCTTGCTCGTTTTGCGGCACGGAGCCGAGCGGTTCACCGGAAAGGACCTGCTGACCGACCTCTGCGTCGATCCTGCCCAGGCCGGAGATCATGGAATGATAGCCGCCGGCGTGTTCCAGGATCAAGATTCGGCCATAGCCGCGAAACTCGCCGGCGAAGCGAACGGTTCCGTCGAGCGGTGCCACGATCGGCGTCGCCGGGCGCGCCCGCAGGGTCAGCCCGCGGCTGGCGGTGCCGAACCGGTCCCGCTGGCCGTAGCGCAGGACGATCTCCCCGTTGGCCGGCATCAGGACGCCCTCGACCAGGGCGGCGGGGGGCAGGGCGGCGATCCGCCTCTCCGCGGCCGCGCGCGCCTCGGCCTCGCGCCTTGCGGCTTCCTCCGCCGCGCGGCGGCGGGCTTCCTCCGCCTGCGCCGCAAGCCGGCGGGCCTCCTCGGCCTCCGCGCGCCTCCGCTCGGCCTCCAGGCGCTCGATCAGGTCGCGGATGCCGGACGCTTCGGCCGCAAGGGCGGCGGCCCGCCGCGCCTCGGCCTCCCGCTCGGGTTCGGTGCGGCCGAGCAAGGCCTCCCGTTCCTCCATGATGCCGCCAAGCGTGGCGATGTCCGCATTGAGCTGGCGGCGGGCCGCCTCGGCCGCGTCGCGCTGGCTGAGGAGGTCGGCGCGGCGGCGCGCCAGGTCCTGAAGCTCGGCGCGCAGCGCCTCGGCCTCGTCCTCGATCGCCGGAATGGCCGCTCGCAGGAGGCGCGAGGCCCTCAGCGCATCGACCGGCCTTTCGGGCCGGACGATCATCGCCTCGGCCGGCGTCCTGGCCAGGCGGGTGAGCCCGCCGATCAGCCGGGCCACCCGCTCGCGCTTCTCGGTCAGGCTCTGCTCCCTGGCGGCGACGTCGGTTTCGAGCTCGAGAAGCCGGGTTTCCAGGTCGCCGAGGGCGATCTGCTGGACGACGATCTTCCCGGCCGCCTCGATCGACCGCTGGCGCAGGACCTCAAGCTCCGTCGCCACCTCGGCGGCCCGGGCATCCAGCTCCGCCTGCCGCCGGCGAGCCTCGTCGATCTCGCCCTCCAGCCGCTGCAGATCCGCGCCCGGATCGGCCGTGCCCTGGGCTCCCGCGGCGGCCGGAAGACCGGCTGCCAGCAGGGCGGCGAGGCAGAGCGCGGCCGGACGCGGGTCCAAGTTCTATCCGGCGGCGCGCCGGGCCGGCTGGGACGGCTCGATCAGGCTGTGCCCGGTCATTTCCGCCGGCTGCTCGATGCCCATGAGTTCCAGGAGCGTCGGCGCGATGTCGGCGAGCCGCCCGTCCTTGAGGCTGGCCCCTTCGGGCCCGCCGACCAGGACGACGGGCACGGGGTTCAGGGTATGGGCGGTGTGGGGGCCGCCCGTTTCCGGATCGCGCATCATCTCGCAATTGCCGTGGTCGGCCGTCACGATCATCGCGCCGCCCTGCCGGCGGACCGCCGCGTCCAGGTCGCCCAGGCACGCATCGACCGTCTCGCAGGCCTTGATGGCGGCCGGCAGGCTGCCGGTGTGCCCGACCATGTCGGGATTCGCGAAGTTGACGACGATCAGGTCGTATTTGCCGCTGTCCACGGCCTCGACCAGCCGGCGGCCGACCTCGGGGGCCGACATCTCGGGCTGCAGGTCGTAGGTCGCGACCTTCGGGCTCGGCACCATGATGCGGTCCTCGCCCGGAAATTGGTGTTCCTCGCCGCCGTTGAGGAAGAAGGTGACGTGGGGATATTTCTCCGTCTCGGCGATGCGGAGCTGGGTCAGCCCGCGCTCGGCCACCACCTCGCCCAGCACCTTGGTCAGGGACTTGGGCGGGAAGATCGCGCTCATGAACGTGTTCAGCCGCTCGGAATACTCCACCATGCCGCAGGCGTCGGCGATCCGGAGCGGGGGCCGTTCGAAGGCGGTGAAGTCCGGGTCCAGGATCGCCGTCAAGATCTGGCGGGCCCGGTCGGCGCGGAAATTGGTGAAGAGCACGCCGTCGCCGTCCCGCATCCCGGCATAGTCCCCGATCACGGTCGGCCGGATGAACTCGTCCGTGATGCCGGCGTCATAGGCGGCCCGGATCGCGGACAGGGGATCCGGCGCGGTCTCGCCCTTGGCGCCGACCACCGCCCGGTAGGCCAGCTCCACCCGCTCCCAGCGGTTGTCGCGGTCCATAGCGTAGTAGCGTCCGTCCACGGTCGCGATGCGCGCGCCCGTGCCGTCGATCCGCGAGAGGAACTCCGTCACGTCTTCGAGCGCGCTGGAGGGCGGGGTGTCGCGGCCGTCGGTGAAGGCATGGATCGCGACCGGCACGCCCGCGCCGGCGACGATCCCGGCCAGCGCCGCCATGTGGTCCTGGTGGGCGTGGACGCCGCCCGGCGACAGCAGCCCCATCAAATGGCAGGTGCCGCCCGTTTCCTTCAGCCGGGCGATGTGGTTCCGAAGCGCCTCGCAGCGGGCAAGCTCGCCGTCCGCGACCGCCTTGTCGACCTTCAGGAGATCCTGCAGCACGACCCGGCCGGCGCCCAGGTTCATGTGGCCGACCTCGGAATTGCCGATCTGGCCCCGGGGCAGGCCCACATCCTCCTGGCTTGCGCGGAGGAAGGCGCGGGGGCAGGTCGCCCACAGCCGGTCGAAATTCGGGGTCGCCGCCTGGACCACGGCGTTGTCGGCGGGATCCTCGCGCCAGCCCCAGCCGTCCAGCACGCAAAGGACAACGGGGCGCGGGGGCGTCTTCTTGTCGGTCATGTCGCTGGATATCCTCTTCGGTCCGTCCCGGTATATAGGCGATCCGGCGGCCTTGAGGTAGCGGCTCCGTCGGGGACCGCCCATGTCGCGGAAGGTCAGGCGCGATGATAGGGGTGGCCGCTCAGGATCGTCTGGGCGCGATAGATCTGCTCGGCCAGCATGGCGCGGACCAGCATGTGCGGCCACGTCATCCGGCCGAAGGCGAGCGTCAGGTCCGCCCGTTGCCGGACCGGCTCGCCATGACCGTCGGCGCCGCCGATCAGGAAGGCCAGGTCCTGGACGCCGGCGTCCCGCCAGGCCCCGATCCGGGCGGCGAAATCCTCGCTGGTCAGGTCGCGCCCTCTTTCGTCCAGGGCGACGACCGTGGCGCCGGCGGGGATCGCGTCCAGAAGCAGCTCCGCCTCGGCGCGCTTCAGCGCGTCGCCGGACAGGCGCTTCCTGACCTCGACCTCCCGCAGCGCGAAGGGCCAGGGGGACCGGCCGGCATAATCCTCGACCAGTTCGCGGATCGGTCCGCCGCGCAGGCGTCCGACCGCGGCAAGCCAGAGCCGCATCCGTTCCCCGGTCCTGCCGGAACCGTCAGGCGGTGCTGACCGCCGCGGCCGGTCCTTCCACGCCCCACATCTTCTCGATGTTGTAGAAGGCGCGGACTTCCGGCCGGAACAGATGGACGATCACGTCCCCGGCATCGATGAGAACCCAGTCGGCGCTGACCTTGCCC
>JAJUFW010000293.1 GCA_029263555.1 Alphaproteobacteria bacterium | reverse complement strand
TCGCGCAACGTCATTCCCGGCACAGTCACCTTCACGGCCGAGTTCCGGCATCCCGACGACGCCATCCTGGACGAAATGGACGTCCTCCTGCGCGAGGCGGCGCAACGGGCGGCGGCCGAAGAGTCCGTCGAGATCGACATCCGGGAGATCTGGCACTACCCGGCGGTCAATTTCGATCGCGGCTGCGTCGATGCGGTGCGCCGGGCGACCGAGCAGATGGGCTACAGCTACCGCGAGATTGTTTCTGGGGCGGGACACGACGCGTGCTACGTGAACCGGGTGGCTCCGACCTCGATGATCTTCATCCCCTGCAAGGACGGGATCAGCCACAACGAGATCGAAAGCGCCGAGTTTGGGCACTGCGCGGCCGGCGCCAACGTTCTGCTGCACGCCATCCTGTCGAAGGCCAACGCATGACCATGATCGCCGCGGGAGACGGAACGGCCGCGGGGGCGGCAGCGGCAAGGCGGGAAGCGCCGGAGGGCCATTCCCGGTCAGCGGCGAGGCCGGCGGTTGTCGAGGCGAAGGGACTGTCCCTCGTCTTCCAGACCGCCGACGCTCCCGTGCGCGCCCTCGACAACATCGACCTGATCATCGAGCGGGGCGAGTTCGTGTCCCTCATCGGCCCGTCGGGATGCGGCAAGACCACGCTCATGCGGGTGATCGCGGATCTGGAGCAGCCGACCGAGGGGTCGATCCGGATCAACGGCAGCACGCCGGAGCAGGCCCGTCTCGCCCGCTCCTACGGCTATGTCTTCCAGGCGCCCGCGCTCTATCCCTGGCGCAACGTGGAGCGGAACGTGCAGCTTCCGCTCGAGGTCATGGGTATGTCGAAGGAGGAGCGGACGGCCCGGTCGGATCGGGCCCTGGAGACCGTCGGGCTGTCGGGCTTCAAGAAGAAGTTCCCCTGGCAACTGTCGGGCGGCATGCAGCAGCGGGTCTCGATCGCCCGGGCGATGAGCTTCGAACCCGACCTTCTTTTGATGGACGAGCCCTTCGGCGCCCTCGACGAGATCACGCGGGACAATCTGAACGTCCACCTTCTCGATCTCTGGAACCGGACCAACCTGACCGTCGTCTTCGTGACCCATTCGATTCCGGAGGCGGTGTTCCTGTCCTCTCGGATCGTGGTCATGAGCCCGCGGCCGGGCCGGATCGTCGAGGTGATCGACAGTGACCTACCGCGCGGGCGCGATCTCGACATCCGCGAGACCCCGGCGTTCCTGGAGGTGGCCCACCGGGTCCGGGTCGCGCTGCGCGAGGGGCACAGCTATGACTAGGGAGGGCGGGACCGGCGCGGCCGGCGCCTGCCGCGGCGGATGGAGGCGACGATGACCGCGGTCGCGGAAGCCGGACGCGGGCGCTCCTCGTCCGGGGCGGCGGCAAGGGGCTGGGGGCGGCTGCGGCAGGGGCGCGCCCTGCCGGTGCTGGTCGTCCTGGGCGCGATCATGGTGCTCTGGTACCTGGCCGCTCTGTGGCTGAACGCCCCGCGCACGATCGAGCAGTTCCAGCGGGAGGATCGGGCGGACTACAGCATCGGCGAACTCGCCGCCGCGGCCTGGTCGATGGAACGTCCGGTCCTGCCCACTCCCGGGCAGATTGCGGCCGACATCTGGAAGACGACCGTCGACACCCGCATCACGTCGAAACGCAGTCTTGTCTATCACGCCTCCGTGACGATGAGTTCGACCCTTGTCGGATTCGCGCTCGGCACCGTGCTCGGCATCGCGATTGCGATCGGCATCGTGCATGTGCCGACCCTGGACCGGTCGATCATGCCCTGGGTGATCGCGTCCCAGACCATCCCGATCCTGGCGATCGCGCCGATGATCGTCGTGGTCCTGGGCAATCTGGGGTTCACGGGCATCCTGCCCAAGGCGGTGATTTCCGCCTATCTCAGCTTCTTCCCGGTGACGATCGGCATGGTGAAGGGGCTGCGCTCGCCGGATCCGCTGCAGCTCGATCTTATGCGGACCTACAGCGCCTCGCGGACCCAGATCTTCTCGAAGCTGCGCTGGCCGGCGTCGCTCGGCTTCCTGTTCCCCAGCCTCAAGATCGGGATCGCGCTTGCCCTGGTCGGGGCGATCGTGGGCGAGCTTCCGACCGGCGCCCAGGCCGGGATCGGTGCGCGGCTGCTGACCGGCAGCTATTACGGACAGATGGTGCCGATGTGGTCGGCGCTGGTCGTGTCCGGGCTGCTCGCCATGATCTGCATCTTCGCGGTCTCCGCGGTGGAACGGGCGGTGGCCCTGGCGAGAGGGGGACGGGCATGAACGCGCAGCCCCAACGGCCCGGATGGACGACGGGCTGGATCATCCTCCAGATGGTCCTCCTGGCGGCGGTCCTCTGGATCCTGCCGGGGGGTGCGATCGAGGGTGGCGTTGCCCCGGTTCTGATCGGATCCCGGGCGAATGTGCTGACCGCGGCCGGGCTTCTGGCGCTGGGCCTCACGGTCTTCGTCGCCCCCGGCAGCCGGCTTCAGGGACTGCTCTATGCCGTGGCGGGGGTGCTTCTCGGGCTCATGCTGCTGCTGGCGGTCCGCGACGGGCTCAGCTTCGAGGGGCCGGCGATCGCATCCTGGATCCTGATCTTCGCCATCTGCGCCTATGTCTGGCGCGGCCTGTCGATCCTCTCCCGAGCGGAAGGCAGGGAGACCGGCTTCCTGGTCCCGCTGCTGTTCGGCGGCCTGCTCCTCTATCTCTGGGAGGTGGCCACCGTCGGCTTCGAGGTTCCGGGCATCCTGCTTCCGCCGCCAAGCTCCATCTGGCAGGTGTTCGTCGCCAATCTCGATACCCTCTGGATGGATTTCCAGCAGACCTTCATCAAATCGGTCGTGCCGGGATACGTGATCGGCTGTGCCATCGGGTTCCTGACCGCCGTGGCGGTCGACCGGTCGCCCTTCCTGCAGCGCGGACTCTTGCCGATCGGCAGCCTGGTGAGCGCAATGCCGATCATCGGCATCGCGCCCGTGATGGTCATGTGGTTCGGCTTCGACTGGCAGTCGAAGGCGGCGGTGGTCGTGGTGATGACCTTCTTCCCGATGCTGGTGAACACGCTTGCCGGCCTGCAGTCCGCAGGGGACATGGAGCGCGACCTGATGCGGTCCTACGCCGCCAGCTATCTCCAGACGCTGCTGAAGCTCAGGCTGCCAGGGGCGCTGCCCTTCGTGTTCAA
Organism: Alphaproteobacteria bacterium; assembly: GCA_029263555.1. GTDB lineage: Bacteria > Pseudomonadota > Alphaproteobacteria > DSM-16000 > Inquilinaceae > JAJUFW01. Next base: position 1,401 of record JAJUFW010000293.1, on the reverse strand, counting down.
CGCGCTGAAGCTCAACTCCACGCTGGCGCTCATCGGCGCCATCGTCGCCGAATTCTTCGGCACGCCGATTCGGGGCATGGGCTTCCGGATCTCGAGCGAAGTCGCGCGGCTGAACGTCGAAATGGTGTGGGCGACGATCGCCGTCGCGGCGCTGGCAGGTTCGGCCAGCTACGGCCTGCTGGTCCTTCTGGAGCGGAGCACCACCTTCTGGCATCCGTCGTTCCGGCGGCAATAGGGCGGGGCCGGAGCGGCAAGCGTCGTGAACGATAAACAGGAGAGGCTGCAGTCATGAAGAACAGATTGGCGGTTCTGGCGGCTTCGGCCGCCGTCCTCGGCTTGGGCGCCCTGGCCTCCGGCCGGGCGCAGGCCCAGGACGAATTCACGATCCAGCTCAAATGGCTGACCCAGGGCCAGTTCGCCGGATACTTCGTGGCGCTTGAGAAGGGCTTCTACGAAGAGGCCGGGCTCGACGTGACGATCAAGCCGGGCGGCCCCGACATCGCACCGCCGCAGGTGATCGCCGCGGGCGGGGCCGACGTCATCGTCGACTGGATGCCGGCCGCGCTCGCCGCGCGGGAGCGCGGGGTGCCGCTGGTCAATGTCGCGCAGGTCTTCGACCGTTCGGGCATGATGCTGACCTGCTCCAAGGACACGGGCATCACCTCGCCCGAAGATTTCAAGGGCAAGACCCTGGGCGTCTGGTTCGCCGGGAACGAGTACCCGTTCCTGTCGTGGATGAGCAAGCTGGGCTATTCGACGTCCGGAGCCGATCCCGACGTAACCGTGCTGCGGCAGGGCTTCAACGTCGATCCGCTGCTGCAGAAGCAGGCGGACTGCATCTCGACGATGATCTACAACGAATACTGGCAGATCATCGATGCCGGCGTCCCGGAGGATGAATTGATCACCTTCTTCTACGAGGACCAGGGCGTCGCCACGCTCGAGGACGGGCTCTACGCGCTGGAGGACCGGCTCCAGGACCCGGACGATGTCGACCGGCTCGCACGCTTCATCGCCGCGTCCATGAAGGGCTGGCAATACGCGACCGAGAACATCGACGAGGCGGCGGAGATCGTCGTCGACGCGGATCCGTCGGGCGCCGCCACCTTCGAGGTCCAGAAGCGCCAGATCGAGAACATCGCGACGCTCATCACCAACGCGTCGGGCAAGGGGCTGGGATATCTGGATCCCGCGGCGTACCGGCGGACCGTCGACGTGCTGATGTCGGGTGAAAGCGACCCGGTCATCACGCAGGACCCTGGCGATGCCGCCTGGACCCACATCGTGTGGGAAAAGGCGATGGGCATGTAACGAACAGGGGCGCGGGCGCGGCTGCAGGCCCGCGCCCCCTGTCCCGCGCCTTACGGCGTGACGTGCGCGCTCGGCTCCCGCGCGACCGGG
>JAJUFW010000608.1 GCA_029263555.1 Alphaproteobacteria bacterium | reverse complement strand
CTGAACCGGACGCCGCTGCAAGGAGCCGCCTATGTGGGCGAGAGCGCCTTCGCCCACAAGGGCGGGCTTCACGTCTCGGCGGTGGAGAAGGATCCCCGGTCCTACGAGCATGTCGCGCCCGAGTCGGTCGGTAACCGCCGCCGGATCCTCGTCAGCGACCAGTCGGGCCGTTCCAACCTTCTGGCCCGCTTGCGCGACATCGGAATCGAGGTCGAGCCGTCCGACCCCAAGCTGGGCCGCCTGCTGGAACTGGTGAAGACCCGCGAATACGAGGGCTATGCCTATGACGGGGCCGAGGCCAGTTTCGAGCTGCTGGTCCGGCGCATGCTGGGCCAGGTTCCCGATTATTTCGAGCTGAAGCGCTTCTCGGTCACGGATGAGCGCCGGTTCAACGCCAAGGGCGAACTGGTGACCGAGAGCGAGGCCAGCGTGAAGGTCCGCGTCGGGAACGAGATTCGGCATACCGTCGCGGAAGGCAACGGGCCCGTGAACGCGATCGATCTCGCCCTGCGCAAGGCGCTCGAGCCCAGCTATCCGCAGCTCCGGGAAATGCGCCTGGTCGACTATCGCGTCCGGATCCTGAAGGCGACCGACGCCTCCGGGGCCATGCCGCGGGTTCTGATCGAGAGCGCGAACGGCGTTAGCGAGCGCTGGGCGACGATTGGGGTGTCCACCAATATCATCGATGCCTCCTTCGATGCGCTGGGCGACAGCTTCATCTTCAAGCTTTTCAAGGACGGCGTTGCGCCTGTGTGATCATGGCTGACGAGGATTACCCGTCCGGGGACGCTGCAGGCCGCCTGCCGCCCAACCAGGCGCTGCTGCCGCCGCGACGATGGCCGGTCGTCGGGGAGAGCGCGCCGCGCCCGTCCGACATGCCCTGGACAATCACCTTGGCGGGGCTGGTCGACAGGCCGGTCTCGATCCCGCTCGACGAGCTGCGCGCCTGGCCGCGGCGCCGATACACGGTCGACATCCATTGCGTCACCCGATGGTCGAAGCTCGACATGGAGTTCGAGGGTCTGGACCTTGCCGAGCTGCTGGCCCGGGCCGGAGTTTCGCCCGATGCCCGCTTCGCCTCATTCGTTGCCCGCAGCGAACGGAACCATTCGACCTCGCTGCCGCTGGAGACGGCCCTTTCTCTTGGAGCCTTCGTCGCGCTGGGAGTGCAGGGCGGGCCGCTGCCGGAGGAGCATGGCGGCCCCGTGCGCATGGTCGTGCCCGGTCGCTATTTCTACAAGAGCGTGAAGTGGCTTGAGCGGATCGAGCTGCTGGCGGAGGACCGGCTGGGCTATTGGGAAGGCGAGACGGGCTACCACAACAACGCCGATCCGTGGCGCGAGGAGCGCTACATCGTCGCCGGGGTGAGGAAGCTCGAACTCAAGGCGCTGGTCCAGGCCCGGGACTTCTCCGGCCGCGATCTGCTGTCGGTGCAGGCGGACCGCATGGACCTGCGGGGGCTGAACGCCAGGAAAGCGGTCCTGCGCAACGCGTCCTTCCGCCGGGCGGACCTCTCGGGGGCCGATTTCGCCGGCGCCAATCTTTCGAACGGGCATCTCGAGGGCGCGGATCTCCGCGGGGCGGTCTTCAGGGGCGCGGATCTCGAAGGCGCCAATTTCCGCGGCGCCGATCTGCGCGGGGCGGATTTCAGCGGCGCCAGCCTCTTCGGGGCCTCCTTCTGCCCGGAGCCGGAAGACCGGGAGGCGTGGGGCGAAGCCAGGCTGGACAGATCGACGCGCATCGAACCGGAGCAGCTCGAGAAACTGTCGGATGCGCAGGCGGCGTTCCTGACGCGCGCGCTTGGCTGGAGAGCATGAGATGGCCGGAACGGATTCGACCAGGGCGCCGGTGACCGGTGGCCCCGCCATCATCCTCGTCGATCCGCAGCTGGGCGAGAATATCGGGACGACAGCAAGGGCCATGCTGAACTGCGGGCTCACCGATCTCCGCCTGGTGCGGCCGAGGGACGGCTGGCCGAACGCCCATGCGCAGCGCGCCGCATCGGGCGCCGACATCGTGCTGGAGGGCGCCCGCCTCTACGACCGGACCAAGGATGCGATCGCCGACCTGTCCCGCGTCTACGCGACGACGGCGCGGCACAGATACATGACCAAGACGGTCGTAACCCCGCGGGAGGCGGCGCTGGAGATGCGCCGGGTCGGGGACGGCACGGGCGTGCGCTGCGGCGTCCTGTTCGGGCGCGAGCGCACGGGGCTCGAGAACGACGATGTCGCGCTTGCCGACG
>JAJUFW010000385.1 GCA_029263555.1 Alphaproteobacteria bacterium | reverse complement strand
CCCTCGAACAGCTCGGCGAAGCCGGCGTCGGGGCCGGAATGCTCCGTCCCGGCGATCGGGTGCCCGGGCACGAAATGCACGGTCGGCGGCAGGATCGGCTGAAGGTCGCGGAGAACGCAGGTCTTGACCGAGCCGACATCGGTGACGATCGCGCCCTCGCGCAGGCCGGGCAGCATGGCTTGCGCGAGCGACGCATAGGTGCCGAGGGGGGTGCAGATCATGACGAGATCCGCGCCGCGCACGGCCTCGGCCGGGTCGGGCTCGACCCGGTCGACGAAGCCGAGTTCCATCGATCGGGCCCGGGTCGCCTCGCTGCGGGCATGACCGACGATTTCCCCGGCCAGGCCGTGCCTCTTCACCGCGCGGGCGACGGACGAGCCGATCAGGCCGAGGCCAAGCAGCGTCAGCCGCTCGAATAGGGGCGTGTCGGCCATTGTCATGGATTCCGATTCATTCCTGCAGATAATCGCGGAGGGCGGCGACGGTCGCTTCCATCTCCTCCCCCGTACCGATCGTGATGCGCAGGCAGGTCGGCAGGCCATAGCTGCCCACCTGCCGCACCAGAATTCCGCGCGCCTTCAGGTACTGGCGGGCGCTTTCGGCATCCTTTCCGGCAATGCCGGCAAAGTCGATCAGGACGAAATTGGTCACCGACGGGTGGACGACGAGGCCGAGCCCGCGCAGCGCCTCTTCCGTCCAGGCGCGCCAGACGTCGTTGTGCTGGCGCACCTTCTCGACGAAGGCCGTGTCCTCCACCGCGGCGACGCCGGCGGCCTGCGCCGCGGCGCTGACATTGAACGGCCCTCGCACCCGGTTGAGCACGTCCGCGATGGCCGGTGGGCAATAGGCCCAGCCGAGCCGCAGCGACGACAGCCCATAGATCTTGGAGAAGGTCCGGGTCATCACGACATTGCGCGACCGGTCGACCAGATCGGCTCCGTCGGAGTAGTCGGCGGCCGACATGTATTCCGCATAGGCTCCGTCGATGACCAGGATGACATGGCCCGGCAGCCCGCCATGAAGCCGCTCGACCTCCGCCTTGGTCAGATAGGTGCCCGTCGGGTTGTTCGGATTGGCCAGGAACAGAAGCCGCGTCCGCTCCGTCACCCGGGCGAGAAGCGCGTCGACATCGGCCTTGAGGTCGCGTTCGGGCGCCGCGACCGGCGTCGCGCCGACCGAACGCGCCGCGATCCCATAGATGAGGAAGCCGTGCGCGCTGTAAAGCACCTCGTCCCCCGGCCCGGCATAGCTCTTGACCAGGAGCTGGATCAGCTCGTCCGACCCGGCGCCGCAGACGATGCCGTCCGCGGACAGCCCGTGACGCCGGGCGATCGCGGCCCGCAGCTCGCCCGCGCCGCCGTCGGGGTAGCGGTGCAGCTCGCCGGCGAGGGCACGATAGGCCTCGATCGCACGGGGGCTTGCACCGAGCGCACCCTCGTTCGACGCCAGCCTGATCGGCCGCTCGACACCCGCCTTGCTCTCGCCGCCGACATAGGGGCTGATCGTCAGGATTCCGGGCCGGGGTTGCGGTTCCGTGACGGGTTCGGGAGAGACAACGGTCATGACACCTTGCCCTTTCTCGTAGTCCGGCCGACGGTGAGCGGGGTCGCGAAGCCTCCGATCGGAAGAATCCGCTGCCCTACCTCGCCCAGCCGCTCCAGCAGCGCGTCGAGCCGCGGATCGCCGGATCCGACATAGCCGGCCACTTCGATCAGATAAAGCGGCACGGTCCCGCCGCCGACCCGGGTGCCCCAGAAGGCGAGAGGATGCAGGTTCACCGCTTCCAACGCCTCCTTGAGTCGGCTGCGGCTGACGTCGCCCGAAAGCTCGACGCCGATCAGGGTATGATCGTCGCCCATCGGTTCGCGAATCGTCCGCGCCACGGCAAGGGCGGTATGCCCCTCTCCGGGGCTTGCCGCCAGGAACGGCAGGCAGGCGACGACCCGCGGGGTCTTGCTGTCCAGCGACATGAGCGTCGGCCACCAGGGCTCCGGATCGTTGTCCTCCGGCCAGGGGAGAACCGCGACTGTCGCGCTTCCGTCGATGACGGCCCTCACCGCGGGCGTGGCTGCGGTCATCGCCGAGATCGGCGTAATGCTGCCGTAATGGTCGCGCGCGAGGTCCCAAAGATCGCGCTTGTCCTCGGGGACGTGCACGGCGACCGCGAAGTCTCCCTGGAGGCGCATGGAGGCGGCAAAGATCTCGCGCCAGATGCGCACCATCGCCGAGACCGGAAGCGGCTCCGCCGTCCGCGCCACCAGGCGGCGGAGAATCGCCTCCTCCCGTCCGGGCTGGAACGACGGCTGCCCGTCCGTGCCCGCACGGGCGATCGTTTCGCCCAGCCTGGCCCGCTTCACCAACAGATCGAAAATGGCGTCATCGATCTCGTCGACCTGGCGCCTCAGGTCGTCCGGCGCGGATCTATGGGAGGACATCGCTGCTCTGAATTGATCACCGTTGCCCAGGCCGTAGGGCTCCGGGGCCTGTAGGAATAGTCCCGCGACTGGCTAAAATCAAAAGGAAACCTCCGCCTTGCGCTTCACGGAAGTGATTGACAGGGGGGTTCCCCCGGGCCCTACCTATTCCGCCCGCATACAAAGGCCCGACAATGGACGCTCCCACCCGCCGATGACCGCATCCCTGCATATCAGCGCGCCGGCCGCGACCACCGCAGCCCAGCTGCCAGGACACCATGTCCAGCTTGCCGCAGACCGGCCGATGCCGCTGGACAGTGGTGCGGTGATCGGACCGTTCACGGTCGCCTACCAGACCTACGGAACGCTGAACAGCGACCGGTCGAACGCCGTCCTGGTCTGTCACGCGCTGACCGGGGACCAGTTCGTCGCCGAATCCCATCCGATAACCGGAAAGCCGGGCTGGTGGTCGCTGGTCGTGGGCCCGGGCAGGGTCATCGATACCGACCGCTACTACGTGATCTGCGCCAATGTCCTGGGCGGCTGCATGGGAACGACGGGGCCGAAGGACATCGATCCCGCGACCGGCCGGCCGTTCGGCGTCCGCTTCCCCGTCATCACCATCGGCGACATGGTGCGCGCGCAGAAGCTGCTCATCGACCATCTGGGGATCGAGAAGCTGCTCTGCGTCATCGGCGGCTCCATGGGCGGCATGCAGGTGCTGGAATGGGCCGTGCGGTATCCCGAGCGGCTGCACGCGGCGGTGCCCATCGCGGCGGCCGCGCGGCATTCGGCCCAGAACATCGCCTTCCACGAGGTCGGCCGGCAGGCGATCATGGCCGATCCCGACTGGCGCGGCGGCGACTATTATGCCGCCGGCGTCCGGCCGACCCGGGGCCTGTCGGTCGCCCGCATGGCGGCCCACATCACCTATCTTTCCGAGGCAGCGCTCCACCGGAAGTTCGGGCGGAACCTGCAGGACCGCCAGGCCCTCAGCTACGGCTTCGATGCGGATTTCCAGGTGGAAAGCTATCTACGCCACCAGGGCATCACCTTCGTCGACCGGTTCGACGCCAACTCCTATCTCTACATCACGCGGGCAATGGATTATTTCGACCTGGCCCGCGACCATGGCGGGGCGCTGGCGAACGCCTTCCGGGGCACACCGGTCCGGTTCTGCATCGTCTCCTTCTCCAGCGACTGGCTGTTCCCGACGGCGGAAAGCCGCGCCATCGTCCACGCGCTGAACGCCGTCGCGGGCAATGTCAGCTTCGTCGAGATCGAAAGCGACAAGGGTCATGACGCCTTCCTCCTGG
>JAJUFW010000156.1 GCA_029263555.1 Alphaproteobacteria bacterium | reverse complement strand
CGGTCAGCGACGGCACGAAGCTGGTCGGCGTCATCACCGACCGGGACATCACGATCCGGGCGACCGCCGCCGGCAAGGCGCCGGACGACTGCATGATCGGCGAGGTGATGACCGACGAGCCGCGCTGGTGCCGAGAGGACAGCACGGTCGAGGAGGCGATGGAGCAGATGGACCGGATGCAGATCCGCCGCCTGCCGGTCGTCGACGACGATCTCCGGATCCTGGGCATCGTCTCGCTGGGCGACCTGGCGACGGAGCTTCGCCGGGCAGGGCCGGTCGCGGACACGCTGCGCCAGGTTTCCGAGCCGTCCGAGCCCGACCGCCCCGCCGAGTCGCTGCCCTGAGAGCCGGCGGACTTCTCGCCCGCCGCGGCCCTTCAGGGGGCCAGCCACCACGCGTCGACGGTGGCGATGGCGCCGTAGAGCGGCTGGTAGTCGACCCGGCCGAACGGTCCCCAATAGGCGATGTAGTCCTGGGCCGTGAAATAGAGCGGCACGACGTACCATCCCCACAGCAGGACGCGGTCGAGCGCCCGGGTCGCGGCCTCCAGCGCCTCCTGCGTCGGCGCGTCGGCGACCGCGCGGGCGAGAGCGTCGACCACCGGGCTCCGCACCCCGGGATAGTTCCGCGTGCCCTGGGCCTCCGCGGCCGCGCTGCCCCAGTACTGGCCGTACTGCTCGACCCCCGGGGACAGGGAAACCGCCCAGCGATGGACGATCATGTCGAAGTCGTAGGCCTGGACGCGGCCCGTGTATTCGGCGCTGTCGACGGTGCGGATGGACGCCTCGATCCCGATCCGTCTCAGCGCGCCGGCGAAGGCGAGCGCGACCCGCTCGTCGCCGGCGTCGTTGAGCAGGATCTCGAAGCGGAGCGGCCGGCCGGTTTCGGCATGGACCCGCCTTCCGTCCCGGACGATCCAGCCGGCCTCCTCGAGAAGCTGGGAGGCGCGGCGCAGATTGGCGCGGTTGTTGCCGCTGCCGTCCGTTTCGGGAAGCCGGAACGGCGTCGTGAAGAGGTCCGGGGGAAGCTGGTCCCGGAACGGCTCCAGAAGCGCGAGCTCCGCGCCTTCCGGCACGCCGGTGGCAGCAAGCGAGGAATTGTCGAAATAGCTGTCGATGCGATCGTACTGGCCGGCCAGATAGGTACGGTTGACCGCTTCGAAGTCGAAGGCGTGGGCGATCGCCTCCCGGACCCGCACATCGGCGAAGATCTCGCGCCGCGTGTTGAAGGCGAAGCCCCGCATCCCGTTGGCCCGGCCGTGGGGAGCCGCCATCATGGTGACGCGGCCGTCCCGGGCCGCCGGAAAATCGTAGGCGATCAGCCAGCGTTCGGGGTTGAACTCCAGGCGATAGTTGTATTCGCCGGCCTTGAACGCCTCCAGCGCCACCGCCTCGTCGCGGTAGTAGTCGTAGCGGATCGCGTCGAAATTCATCTGGCCGCGGAAGAACGGGAGCCTGCTGCCCCACCAGTCTTCGACCCGTTCATAGACGATCGACCGCCCCGGATCGACCGACCGGATCCGGTAGGGTCCGCCGCCGAGCGGCGGTTCCAGCGTCGTCTTGGTGATGTCGTGCGCGGTCCAGTACGCCTTGCTCAGGACCGGCATCATCGCGAGGACGATCGGCGTCTCCCGGTCCGTGGCTTCGTCGAAGGTGAAGCGGACGCCCCTCTCTCCGACCGGTTCCACCGATCGGACCCGGCCGTAGACGACGCGCCGCTGCGGGTTCGAATGCGCCTTCAGGGTTTCGTAGCTGAAGATCACGTCCTCGACCGTGATCGGCGATCCGTCGTCGAAGCGGGCGTCGGGATGAATCTGGAACTCGATCCAGCTGCGGTCCTCCGGCGCGCGCACGGTTTCGGCGACATAGCCGTAAAGCGTGAACGGCTCGTCCCAGCTGCGCGCCATCAGCGTCGGGAAGACATATTCCGTGAGTCCGGCGGCCGGCCGGCCGAGGACGATGAACGGGTTCAGACTGTCGAACGAGCCGACCGCGCCACGCCGCAGCTCTCCCCCCTTCGGAGCGTTCGGGTCGGCATAGGGCAGATGGTCGAAGTCCGGCGGCATGGCCGGCTGGCCGCGCATGGCGATGCCGTGCGCGGGCTGCGGCTCGGCCGCGGTCGCGGTCGTTGCGGCGATGCCGGCCAGTGTGGCGGCGAGGAGCGCCAGGAGGCGCAGGCACCGGATCGGAATCATCAATGGATCGCTTCGTCTGCTGCGGAACCGGGATGGATGCGTTCGCCAGTGTCATCACGCGACCATGGCCTGCGCAAGGCGTTTGACACGAGGCTTTCCGTGGCTTCAATGACGCCTTTGCGCCTAGAATGGCCGACCTTTGGGGGGTGTCCCCCGTTCAACATCCAATGAAATCGGATTAGAGCTCCTATGGATCTCCAGAAAATTCCGTCCGGCCGCGACGTGCCCTGGGACGTCAACGTGATCATCGAGAATCCGCTTGGCGGCGATCCGGTGAAGTACGAGCTGGACAAGGAAACCGGCGCCATGTTCGTCGATCGTTTCCTGCACACGGCGATGTACTACCCGGGCAACTACGGCTTCATCCCCCACACGCTTTCCGGCGACGGCGATCCGGTCGACGTGCTGGTGGTCGGCCGCGTCCCGGTGATGCCGGGCGCCGTGATGCGCTCCCGCCCGGTCGGCGTGCTGGTCATGGAGGACGAGGCCGGCGAGGACGAGAAGATCCTGGCGGTGCCGGTCGACAAGCTGCACCCCTATTTCACCGACGTTGCCAGCTACAAGGACCTGCCGGAAATCCTGCTGGACCAGATCGCCCACTTCTTCACCCACTACAAGGACCTGGAGAAGGGCAAGTGGTCGCGGATCCTGCGCTGGGGCGACGCCGAGCAGGCCGCCAGCATGATCCAGGCCGGCGTCGAGCGCGCCCGGAAGGGGTGATCCCAGTGGCCGGCCGCCCGCGCATGACCCTTCACGTCGGGGACATCACCCGGCTGGAGGTCGACGCGATCGTCAACGCCGCCAATGAGACCCTCCTCGGCGGGGGCGGCGTGGACGGGGCGATTCACCGGGCCGCCGGCCCCGGACTTCTCGAGGAATGCCGCAGGCTGGGCGGCTGCCCGACCGGCGGGGCAAGGATCACCGGCGGCCATCGCCTTCCGGCCCGGCACGTGATCCACTGCGTCGGCCCGGTATGGCGCGGCGGCACCGCCGGCGAGGACGAGCTTCTGGAGAGCTGCTATCTCAACGCTCTCCGCCTTGCCGTCGAGCACGACCTGCGGACGATCGCCTTTCCGGCCATCAGCACCGGCGCCTATGGCTTCCCCCAGGACCGCGCCGCCGAAATCGCCGTCGGCGCCGTATCCGGGGTGCTGGCCAGGACCCCGACGATCGAAGCGGTGACCTTCGTGTGCTTCAGCGCGGCGGCCGCCACGCCCTACCGCCGGCGTCTCAAAACGGACTGAAGCCGCGCTTCCGCCTTCCCTTCCGGCGCCCTTCCCCCCATCATCGACCGGTCGAGCCGACGATGACGGGAAGGTCCGCCGATGAGCGTCCGCAATCTCGACCACCTGTTCAAGCCGAAGTCGATCGCGCTGATAGGAGCGAGCCGCCGACCCCGGTCGGTCGGAGCGGTCCTGGCCCGCAACCTGCTGAACGGCGGCTTCGACGGCCCGGTCATGCCGGTCAATCCGCGCGAGCAGTCGATCCGGTCGACCCTGTCCTACGGCAGCATCGATGCCCTGCCGATGGTCCCGGACCTGGCGGTGATCGCGACGCCGCCGCAGACGGTCCCGGGGCTGATTGCCGAGCTGGGCCGCCGCGGCACGCGGGCCGCCATCGTGATCACCGCGGGCTTCGGCGAAGGCCACCGGGCCGAGGGCAAGGCGCTGCTGCGGCAGACGCTGGAGGCGGCGCGCCCCCATCTGCTGCGGATCGTCGGGCCCAACTGCCTCGGCGTCATGGTCCCCGGACGGGGTCTCAATGCCAGCTTCGTCCATACCGATCCGCTGCCCGGCGACATCGCCTTCGTGACCCAGTCGGGCGCGGTCGCAACCTCGGTGGTCGACTGGGCCAGCCACCGCCGCATCGGCTTCTCCCATGTCGTGTCCCTGGGCGACATGGGCGACGTCGATTTCGGCGACATGCTGGACTATCTGGCCGTCGATCCGGGCACGCGGGCGATCCTGCTCTATGTCGAAAGCGTCACCAACGCCCGGAAATTCATGTCCGCCGGCCGCGCCGCCGCGCGCGCCAAGCCCGTGATCGTGCTGAAGTCCGGGCGCAACGAGGCGGCGGCCCGGGCGGCGGCGTCCCATACCGGCGCGCTGGCCGGGTCGGACGCGGTCTACGACGCCGCCTTCCGGCGGGCGGGCATGCTGCGCGTCTTCTCGATGGTCGAGCTGTTCGACGCCGTCGAGACCCTGGCCTCGGGCCTGCGCATCGCGGGCGACCGCCTGGCCATCCTCACCAATGGCGGCGGCATCGGCGTGCTGGCGACGGAGGAGCTGGTCGACGCGGGCGGCCGTGTCGCCGAACTTTCGGACGCCACGATCGCGAAGCTGAACCGCGTCCTGCCGCCGACCTGGCCCATGGGCAATCCGGTCGACATCATCGGCGATGCGCCCGGGACCCGCTACGCGGCCGCGCTCGAGGCGCTTCTGGAGGATCCGAACAAGGACGCGGTCCTGGTCCTGAACTGCCCGACGGCGATCGCGGACAGCGTCGAGGCGGCCCGGGCCGTGGTCGAAACCCTGTCCCGCGCCGGGCGCCGCCGCCCGCCCGTGCTGACGAGCTGGCTGGGCGAAGGCGCCGCCGCCGAGGCGCGGCGCCTGTTCGCCGGCCACCGGATCCCGACCTACGAGACGCCCGGACAGGCCGCCCGGGCCTTCATGCACCTGGTCCACTACAAGCGGAACCAGGTGCTGCTCATGGAGACGCCAGCGGCGGTTTCGGAGGATTTCCGGCCCGACATCGACGCGGCCCGGGCGGTGATCCGGGACGTCCTGGACGCCCGGCGGTCCTGGCTGACGGAGCCCGAGGCCAAGGCCGTTCTGGCCGCCTACGGCATCCCGGTCGTGAACACCCTCACCGCCGCCGATCCCGACGGCGCTGCCCGGGCCGCCGAGGAGATCGGGCGCCCCGTGGCGCTGAAGATCCTGTCGCCCGAGATCACCCATAAGTCGGATCTGGGCGGCGTCCGCCTCAATCTCCTGTCCCCTGACGCGGTGCGCATCGCCGCCGAGGAGATGCTTCGCACGATTTCGGCGGCCGCGCCGCACGCCACGATCCTGGGCTTCACGGTCCAGGAGATGGCGTCCCTGAAGGATCCGCACGAGCTGATCCTGGGGATCGCGCCCGACGCGCTGTTCGGCCCGGTCCTCCTGTTCGGCCAGGGCGGCACGGCAGTCGAGGTGGTCGACGACAAGGCGGTCGCGCTGCCGCCGCTCAATGCGGTCCTCGCCCGGGAGATGATGGAGCGGACGCGGGTCTGGCGGCTGCTCCAGGGGTACCGGTCCCAGCCCAGGGCGGACATCGACGCGATCGCGCTCACCCTGATCAGGCTGTCCCAGATGGCGAGCGACCTGTCGGAAGTGGCCGAGCTGGACATCAACCCCCTGCTGGCCAACGAGACCGGCGTCCTGGCCCTGGATGCCCGGATCCGGATCGTCCCGCCGGTGCCGGCCGGCACGCCCAGGCTGGCGATCCGCCCCTATCCGCAGCGGCTGGAGAAGGAAGCCCGCCTGCGGGACGGACGGCGGTTCCTGCTGCGCCCGATCCGCCCGGAGGACGAGCCGATGCTGCAGGACATGCTTGGCCGTTCCACGCCCGAGGACATCCGACTGCGCTTCTTCACCCCGATGCGCCAGCTGACCCATGAGGTCGCGGCGCGGCTGACGCAGATCGACTACGACCGGGAGATGGCCTTCGTCGCGATCGGGGACGAACCGGACGGCAAGGGACGGAGCCTGCAGGGCGCGGTGCGCATCTCGGCAGACCCGGACAACGAGACGGCGGAATACGGGATCATGGTCCGCTCGGACATGAAGGGGCAGGGCCTGGGCTATCTCTTGATGACCGAGATCCTGGACTATGCGCGGGAGCGCGGCATCGGGCAGCTCTACGGCGAGGTCCTGCGGGAGAACACGACCATGCTGAGGATGGCGGAGGAGCTGGGCTTCCAGCGAAGCGAGGTGCCGGACGAGCCGGGCGTCGTGCGGGTCAGGATCGATCTGAGAAAGACCCGGCCCGGGGCGTGACCTCTTCTCCCCCGCGCGGGGCCGCCTTGCCGGGGGATCAGCCGGGGCTCGCGTCCAGGGCGTATCCCGCCGAGCGGACGGTGCGGATGAGATCGGGTTCGAGATCGCCGTTCAGCGCCTTGCGCAGGCGGCGGATATGGACGTCGACGGTGCGCGGCTCGACATAGACGTCGTGGCCCCAGACCATGTCGAGAAGCTGCTCGCGCGAGAAGACACGCCCGGGATGCTGCATGAAATGGCGCAGCAGCCGGAATTCGGTCGGTCCCAGGTGGATCTCCCGGCCGTTCCGGCGAACCCGATGGGCCGCAAGATCCATCGTGACGTCGCCGTAGCTCAGTTCCTCCTCCCCGATCGCCGGCGCGGCGCGGCGAAGCACCGCGCGGATGCGGGCGAGAAGCTCGGTCATGGAGAAGGGCTTGGCGAGATAGTCGTCGGCCCCGCTGTCGAGGCCGCGCACCCGGTCCGATTCCTCGCCCCGGGCCGTCAGCATGATCACCGGGATGCTGCGGGTTTCCGGCTTGCGCTGCAACTGGCGGCAGATCTCCAGCCCGGACCGATGCGGCAGCATCCAGTCGAGAAGGATCAGGTCGGGCCGCTCCTCGGTGGCAAGAAGCAGGCCTTCCTCCCCGTCATGGGCGGCCCGGGTCCGGAAGCCTTCCTTCTCCAGATTGTAGGTGAGGAGCGTGACCAGGTCGGTCTCGTCCTCGATCACCAGGACCAGAGGCTGATTGCGGGAGCGCATCAGCGATCATTCTCCTCCTTGCG
>JAJUFW010000292.1 GCA_029263555.1 Alphaproteobacteria bacterium | reverse complement strand
CGTTGGTGACGGCGACCATGACCTCGCTCGACCGGACATTCGCCTCCTCCAGCAGCTCGGGATCGAGGCCGCTGCCGTGGAGGACCATGGTCCGGTCGAGATGCTGGGCGATGAATTCGGCCCGCTCCTGATCGCTCTCGATCAGCCGCACACTCACCCCCGGATGCCGTTCTTCCAGGGTCTCGGCGAGGGTCAGCCCGATATTGCCGCCGCCGACGATGACGATCCGGCGCGCCTCGGGCTCCTCGTAACCGAAGGTCGCCATGGCTCTCGCCACATGGGTCGTCTCGGCCACGAAATAGACCTCGTCGCCCGCCAGCATCTGGTCGTCCGCATCCGGGATGATCGCCCTGTCGTTGCGGACGATGGCGAGGATCCGGATGTTGAGGTCCGGGAAGAGCGCCGTCAGCTGCCGGAGCGGCGTATCGATGATCGGGCAGTCCTCCCGGCAGATGACGCCGATGACCCGCAGCAGCCCGTCGCCGAGAGGGATCATGTCGAAAGCGCCCGGCACCTGCAGGCGGCGGCTGATCGCTCTCGCCACCTCGATCTCGGGCGAGATGATCACGTCGATCGGCATGTTGTCCCGGCTGAAGAGGTCCGACCAGATCGGGTCGAGATAGGCCTGGTTGCGGATCCGGGCGATCTTGGTCGGAACGCTGAACAGGGAATGGGCGACCTGGCAGGCCACCATGTTCACTTCGTCCGAGTAGGTGACGGCGATGATCAGGTCGGCATCCCCCGCGCCGGCCGCCTCCAGGACCGGCGGGCTCGAGGCGTGCCCTACCACCGCCTGGACGTCCAGTGTCTCCGACAGCCGCCGGACTAGGTCAGCCTCCTGGTCGATGATGGTGACGTTGTTGTTCTCGGTGGCGAGGTGGCGCGCGATGTTGGTTCCGACCTGCCCGGCGCCGCAAACGATGACTTTCATCAAGATTCCCCATGGCCGGCCGCCCGCTATTCTCCGGCGAGCTTCTGGCCGCGATCGGTGCCCTGGACGCCAAGCGATTTGAGCTTCCGGTGCAGCGCCGAGCGCTCCATGCCCACGAACTCCGCCGTCCGGCTGATATTGCCGCCGAACCGGGTGACCTGGGCGAGCAGGTATTCGCGCTCGAACACCTCCCGCGCGTCGCGCAACGGCATGCCCATGATCTCGCCGCCCTTGTCCCACTTCACGACGGCCGGCGCAATCGCGCCGATCTCGGGCGGAAGCATGTCGGCCCTGATCGGCTGATGCGGATCGCCGCCGGTCATGATCAGCAGCCAGTCGATGACGTTGCGGAGCTGGCGCACGTTCCCCGGCCAGCCATAGGCCTGGAGAGCGGCCATCGCATCCTCGCCGATGGTCCGCAGGGGCAGCCCCTGAGCCTCGGCCGACCGTGCCAGGAAGTGACGTGCGAGCAGCGGGATGTCTTCCCGGCGCTCGGCGAGCGCCGGCACCCGGATCGGCACCACGTTCAGCCGGTAATAGAGGTCCTCCCGGAAGGTCCCGTTGCGGATCGCTTCCGGCAAGTCGCGGTTGGACGAGGCGATGACGCGGACGTCGACACCGACCTGCACGGCCCCGCCCACCCTTGTGAATGTCTGCTCCTGCAGCACACGGACGATCTTGCCCTGGGTGGCGAGCGGCATGTCCGCCACCTCGTCGAGCAGCAGGGTTCCCCCGTGGGCCTGCTCCAGCGTGCCGACCTTCCGCGGTCCGGTGTCCCCGTTGCCCAGGCGCTCCACGCCGAAAAGCTCTTCCTCCAGCCGGTCGGGATGCATCGCCGCGCAATTAAGGGCCACGAACGGGCCGTTCGACCGGCGGGAGAGGCTGTGCAGCAGCCGCGCAACCACCTCCTTCCCCGCCCCGGCCGGGCCGGTGATCAGGACGCGGCTGCCGGTGGGCGCCACGCGCTCGATCTGCTGGCGCAGCTGCACGATGGCCGGCGCGTTGCCGATCAGCTCCCCGTCGGGTCCGGCACGCAGCTTCAGCTCCGCGTTCTCGCGGCGGAGGCGCGCCGCCTCGATCGCGCGCTCGACCATGAGAAGAAGCCGATCGGCCTTAAACGGCTTCTCGATGAAATCGTAGGCACCCCGCTTGATCGCGTTGACCGCCATTTCGATGTTGCCGTGCCCGCTGATGAGCACGACCGGCAGGTTCGGATAGTCGCGCTTGATCTCGTCGAGGAGCTCAAGCCCATCAAGCCGGCTGCCCTGGAGCCAGACGTCGAGAATCACGAGGCTGGGCTGCCGCGTCCGCAGAGCTTCCAGCGCCTGGTCGGCATCGGCCGCCTCCCGCGTCCCGTGTCCTTCGTCCCCAAGAATGCCGCTGATCAGCAGGCGGATATCCGCTTCGTCGTCTACGACGAGAATGTCGTGCGCCATGACCTAACCGTGAACGGAAACTTCCTTGCCATTGCCATCCCCGGTCGGGGAGCCGGCCGGCTGGTCCTCTTCGTGATCCGGGCCTTCCGCCCTTCCCCCAGCGGCGGCATCGCCGTTGGGAAAGACGAGCTGGACCCGGGCACCACCGCCCGGCCGGTCTTCGAGGATCAGCAGGCCGCCATGATCCTCCATGATTTTCTTCACGATGGCGAGCCCCAAGCCGGTCCCCTTGGCGCGGGTCGTGACGTAAGGCTCCGTCAGGCGGTCGCGGTCGTTGGCCGGCAGCCCCCTGCCGTTGTCCTCGACCGTGATCACCACCTCCTGGTCGCTCTGTCTGAGCGAGAGGACCACCTGGCCCCGCGGCAGGTCGCCCTCGGGCGGCCGATCGCGCCCCTCGATCGCGTCCAGCGCGTTCTGCAGCAGGTTGGTCAGCGCCTGGCCGACTTGCCGGCTGTCGCAGGGAACGGTGACCGGCTCCGAGGGAAGCCGGGAGACGAATTCGATGCCGACATGGGCGCTCTGCTGAAGGAACAGAGCCTGGCGGCAAAGCTGCGTGAGATCCGCCGGACGAATGACCGGGGTCGGCATCCGGGCGAAGGCCGAGAACTCGTCGACCATGCGGCCGATATCCGCGACCTGTCGGACGATCGTGTCGGTGCAGCTGATGAAGGTCTCGGGATCGCTCTTGATCTCTTTCAGGTATTTGCGCTTCAGCCGTTCCGCGGACAGCTGGATCGGCGTCAGCGGGTTCTTGATCTCGTGCGCGATGCGGCGCGCGACATCGGCCCAGGCTGCCTTCCGCTGGGCCGACAATAGCTCGGTGATGTCGTCGAAGGTCACGACATAGCCGCGCACCTTGCCGTCCAGGCGTTCGGCCGCAATCCGCACCAGCAGGGTACGCGCCCCGCTCTCGTGCTGGATCTTGACCTGCTCCTCGACCAGTCGCCCGGGCCGCCGGCGGATCGACGCCATGAGATCCGCCATTTCGGGAACCGCGTCGACCAGCTTCCGCCCGACCAGCTCGTCGAGGTCGCGGCCCAGAAGCTCGGTCGCCGATTTGTTCGGGAGGTTGATCCGTCCCTCGACATCGAGGCCCAGCACGCCGGCCGACACGCCGGACAGCACCGTCTCCGTGAACCGCCGGCGCAGATCGAGCTGCCGGTTCGCCTCGATCAGTTCCCGGCGCTGGCTCTCGAGCTGGCTGGTCATCCGGTTGAAGGCGCGGCTCAGATTCGCAAGCTCGTCCCCGGCCGCGGTGGTGCTGACCCGGGCCGTGAGATCGCCCGCACGCACCCTTTCGGCGGCGGCGATCAGGGCGCTGATCGGGGTCACGAGCGTGTCGGCGAAGATCAGCCCGATCCAGACCGCAACCAGAAGCAGAAGCACGGCGACGACGACATAGATCAGCGTGAAGGTGATCTGCAGCTCGCCGCGCCGGAGCTCGAGCTGCTGGTATTCCGACACCGCCCCCTCGGCCCGTTCCATGTGCCCGATCACCTGCGCCTCGACCAGGCGCCCTACCAGAAGGTAGGTGTCGACGAAGCGGTCCAGGCGAACGAGCGCCCGGACGCGGTCGTCGCTGTCTGTCGTCAAGAGAACGACGTCGCCATGGCGCGCCTGCTCAAGCAGCTCGTCGGCGATCGGCTCGAACTGCAGCGCGAAGGTGAGATTGGACCGGGCGATCGTCCGTCCGCTGGAATCGAAGACCAGGGCCTCGGTCAGTCCGCGCAGTATCGCCTGGGTGGAGACGAACTGGTTGAAGAAATTCGGGTCGCTCAGCAGCCGCGGCGCCTCGCGGTTGAGATCGTTGGCCATCGACAGGACGTCGGCGCGCAGCGTCTGCTGATGTTCCTCGAGATAGGCCTGGGCGACCGACAGGCTTTCGTTGACGGCGGTGGAGACCCGTTCCGAGAACCAGGACTGCACGCCGATATAGAAGAACAGCGCCGAGAACGCGGCAACGATGATCGCGGGCGCGACGGCCACCACGCTGAAGAGGACGACCAGCCGGATGTGGAGCCGCGACCCGGCGCGCCCCCTTCGGCGCTGAACCCAGATTACCGCGATCCGCCGGGCGATTACCGCGCCGAGAAGCAGCAGGACGACCAAGTCCAGATTCAGCAGAAGATAGACCGTGTTCGGATCGTGACCGAAAGGCGGGCTTTCGGTGAGCACCGCATAAGTCGCAAAGCCCGCCAGCACGGCGGCAATGGT
>JAJUFW010000338.1 GCA_029263555.1 Alphaproteobacteria bacterium | reverse complement strand
CACAGGTTCCGACCCAAAGGGCAAGTCCGGTCACCAGTGCCGGAGGATCGAGGCCGAACAGCAGGACCAGGACGACGCCGGCTGCGGTTCCGACGAGCGTCCCGCTCAGGCGGAAAAAACTGCGTTCGACCAGCTGCCCCCGCAGGGGCTGGGACGCCGCCCAAACCGTCATGGCGGACCATTGCGGATGCTCCAGTCCGATGAGCCAGGCAGTCAGAAGGGCAATCCATGCGGCAAGGGCGGTCCGGAGGACGAAGCCTGCCGGACGGGCGGTGAACCCCAGCGCCGCCAAGGTTTGCCCCATGAAACGACCTCTTCCTATCCTGCGCGTGCGGCAGGCCGTCAGTCCGAGTGAACGGGTACCTCATGCTCCGCGGCCGGGTTTGCGTTCCAGGATGTTTCGGCAAGCGCGAAGGTCACGGTCTGGCAAAGGCCGGTCGGTTCGCGGTTGGCGACCGATATCGTTCCGCCGAAGCGTTCGATGATCTCCCGGGCGATCGCCAGGCCCAGCCCGGCGCCCGGCACCGATTTCCGGCGCGCGACGTCGACCCGGAAGAAGGGCTCGAACACCTGGTCGATCCGCTCGGGCGGGATGCCGGGGCCGTTGTCCCTGATCGTTACGACCGCCCGCTGGTCTCGCCGCAGCACCTCGACCTCCGCCCCGCCGCCATGGGTCGCCGCGTTGATGATGAGGTTCCTGAGGGCGCGCTTGATCGCAAGCGGTCCCCCGATCACCTCCAGCGGCTCCACAGTGCCGGCCTCGACCCGCATGCCCAGCCCGGAAAGCTCTTCCACGATATCGCGGACGATACCGTCCAGCGGCGCCGGTTCCGATCCGGCCGCGGCGACCTCCTCGCGAACCAGGCGGATCGCGCTGTCCGCGATGGTATCCAGCTCTTCCAGGTCATCGAGCCATTTCTGGCGTTCCTCTTCGTCCTCGATGAACTCGGCCCGAAGGCGCATCCGCGTCATCGGCGTGCGGAGGTCGTGGCCGGCAGCAGCGACCAGACGCATCCGGCTTTCCATGGCGGTTCTGAGGCGCGCCGACAGGCGGTTGAGCGCACGCGCCGTCGCACGAACCTCCGCCGAGCCGGTCTCCGGGATCGGGGCCAGGACGCCGTCATGGCCGACCGCGGCCACCGCCTCTTCCAGGAGCCGCAGGGGCCGGGTGATCTTGGACGCGGCAAAGATGGCCACGGCAATGCTGCCGATGAGGATCAGGAGGACCCAGCCGACCAGGATGGTGATGCGGCTGTTCTGGGGCGCGAAATTCGGCAGCTCGACATGCAGCCACTCATCGCGGCCGATCTGGACCGACGCCGTGAAGCCCGAACCGTCCTCGTTCCGCACCATGCTTGCAAAACGTGGCGGACCGGCCTGCTGCAGCGCCCGGGTCAACGCCGCGCTGAGCCGTTCGAGTTGTTCGCCGGCCGCCTCATGGGGCCGGAGAACGATGCCGCTGGCAATGGCATTGTCCCGGTCGCGGATCGCCATTTCGGCCATGATCTGTATGTGCCGGGCCAGCGGCATCATCGTCACTTCCGGCCGGGGACCGCGCATCGATCCGATGGCCGCGATGGTCGCCAGCGCCACGACGGTCACGATCGCGGCGACCAGCAGGATCGTGATCCTTGCGCGCAGCGACGTCATTTCGGGGCATCCTCGACGCGGACCGGGACGGCGAGCTGGTAGCCGCCGTTCCGCACGGTCTTGAAGATCGGGCGCTGCTCGCTTTCGCCCAGCTTCTTGCGAAGGCGGCTGATCAGAACGTCGATCGAGCGGTCGAACGGGTCGCGTTCCCGGCCCTGGGTCAGGTCCAGGAGTTGGTCCCGCGACAGAAGGCGCCCGGGCCGTTCCAGGAACACCCGCAGCAGGTCGAATTCCGCGCCGGTTAGATTGATCTCCTGCCCCGATTGCGAGACTATGCGCCGCGTGTCCGGTTCGACGGTGAAGTCCCCGAAGACGAAGATCCGGCGTCCGCCGGCCTCAGGCTCGGGCTCCCTGTGAGCGGCCCGGCGCAGGACGGCCTTGATGCGGGCCGTGAGTTCCCTGGGATTGAACGGCTTCCCCAGGTAATCGTCGGCGCCGATCTCCAGCCCCACGATGCGGTCGACATCCTCCTTCAGGGCAGTCAGAAGGATCACCGGGACGTGAGGACGGCGGTCCCGCAGCGAGCGGCAGAGGTCGAGCCCCGATCCGTCGGGCAACATGATATCCAGGACGATCAGGTCCGCCCTGCCGTCGGCGATTCGCATCTCGAATTCACGCCGATCGGCCGCGGTGGACACCCGAAATCCCTGATTGCGAAGATACCGGTCCAGAAGCGTCCGGATCTCGGGATCGTCGTCTACGACCAGGATGTGGGGAGCGTTCGTCATTTCCAGCTAGATCTACGATTTCTGCCGTGACTGTTCTACCTGCATCGCCTGGGTCTGTCCGATGGGGAAGCTGCAACAAAGCATTGCCGAACTTTGCCGGATCGCCCCCGGAAACCTTCGTTCACAATATCGTCGGTCGCGGAAAATTCCGGGAAACGCACGGACGAACTGCCGACATGGGACGACGCTAGCGTGACACCCGTGATCAACACGTGATTATGGAGTGTCGAATGAAACGTGCGCTGCTTGTGATCGGCCTTCTGTCGGCGACTGCCCTCACATCGGTCGGTGGGGTGGCCGCCGCCGACCCGTCGCCGCCTCCGGTCGTGCGGCAGGCCGGTCATCTTCCGGGGTCGTGGGACGGGCGACCGGATTTCCGGAGCCGACACTATGACGAAGCCCGCGGCCATTGGCCGGATCGACCCGGCCCCTTCGGGCATCGCTGGCCGGGCTTCGAGCGGCGGGATCTCAAGCTTGCGATGGCCGGACGGCTGTCCGCGATGGAAACCCTGGTCGGCATCCGGAGCGATCAGCTGGACGCCTGGCGCGCCTATACGTCGGCCCTGATCGACTTCTTCGACCACGCCCATTCGAATCGGCAGCCGGAAGCGGGGAAAAGCCTCTTGCTGGGTGAGCGGATCGCGGATCGCTTCCTCGACCGGGTCGACGAAGCCGAACGGCTGTCGGCGGCTGCCGACGCGCTGCGGGCGGTGCTCGGCCCCAAGCAACTGGACCGCCTCGCGGATGCGGAAAGGCGCCTCGGCCCCCGCCGCGGGCCCATGTTCCACGGCCACGGTTCACACCGTTCTGACGCCGGCCCAAGGGACGATGCCCCGCGTTCGGACGGGGACGAGCCGACCTGAGCCCGAACGCGATCGAAGGACGTGGGGGCGAAGCCGACCCCACGTCCTTCTTCTTCCGTCAGGTTCCGGCGGATCGGGACTTTGCCTCCAGGCGGCGGCGGTGCAGCACCGGCTCGGTATACCCGTTCGGCTGTTCCCGTCCCTTGAAGATGAGATCGCAGGCCGCCTGGAAAGCGATGCTGTTCTCGAAGTCGGGCGCCATCGGCCGGTAGGCCGGATCGCCGGCATTCTGCGCGTCGACGACGGCCGCCATGCGCTTCAGGGTTTCCATCACCTGCTCGCGCGTGCAGATCCCGTGGTGCAGCCAGTTCGCGATGTGTTGGCTTGAGATGCGCAACGTGGCCCGATCCTCCATAAGGCCGACATTGTTGATGTCGGGCACTTTCGAGCAGCCGACCCCCTGATCGATCCACCGCACGACGTAGCCCAGAATCCCCTGGACGTTGTTGTCCAGCTCCTGCCGGACCGCTTCGGCGGGCCAGTTCGGCCGCTCGACGACGGGGATGGTCAGGATATCGCGCAGGCTTGCCCGTGGCCGGGATTTCAGAGCTTCCTGGCGGGCAGCGACGTCCACCGTGTGGTAGTGCAGGGCATGCAGCGTCGCGGCGGTCGGCGACGGTACCCAGGCGGTGTTCGCGCCGGCCTGCGGATGTGCGATCTTGGCCTGCAGCATGTCGGCCATGCGGTCCGGCATGGCCCACATCCCCTTGCCGATCTGGGCCTTGCCCCGGAACCCGCAGGCAAGGCCGATGTCGACGTTCCAGTCCTCGTAGGCCCTGATCCAGGTCGCGGACTTCATGTCGCCCTTTCGGATCACCGGGCCGGCTTCCATGACCGTGCGGATCTCGTCACCGGTACGGTCCAGGAAGCCGGTGTTGATTACCATTACTCGGTCCTTGGCGTCGCGGATGCAT
>JAJUFW010000584.1 GCA_029263555.1 Alphaproteobacteria bacterium | reverse complement strand
GCTGAAGGGGACCCCGTTCGAGCCGCTGACCGAGTTCTTCCAGGGGACCACCGCGGTCGCCTACAGCGGCGACGATCCGGTGGCGCTCGCGAAGGTGCTGACCACCTTCGCCAAGGACAAGCCGACGGCCCGCATCGCGGGCGAGTTCTACGTCAACGCCATCAATGTGATGCGCGGCGCATCCGCGGTCGACAGCTATGTCGGCCTGCCCGAGCAGGAGGCTTTCGACATCGAATACTGGCTGCTCGAAGAGGCGAAGCTGCAGCGCCTGCCGAAGCCCAAGAGCCTCGCCGGACGGATCGCCCTGGTGACGGGCGGAGGCGGCGGCATCGGCCGGGCGACCGCGGCGCGGCTGCTGTCGGAAGGCGCCTGCGTCGTCCTGGCGGATATCGACGGCACCGCCGTCGCCGAAGCCGCGCGGGAGCTGTCGGACCGTTTCGGCCCGGACGCGGTCCGCACGGTGGAAGCAGACGTGACGGACGAGGAGGCCACGAGCCGCGCCGTCGAGCGGACCGTCTTGGAATATGGCGGCCTCGATATCCTGGTGTCCAATGCCGGCATCGCCTCGTCCGCCGCCTTCGACGAGACGTCCCTGGACCTCTGGAACCACAATCTTTCGGTGCTGACGACGGGATATTTCCTGGTCAGCCGCGCCGCGTTCCACCTGATGAAACGACAGGGCCTGGGTGGCAGCATCGTCTTCATCGGCAGCAAGAACGCCCTGGTCGCCTCCCCCAACGCGGCGGCCTATTGCACGGCGAAGGCGGCGGAGCTGCATCTTGCCCGCTGCCTTGCGGTCGAGGGAGCGCCCCACGGCATTCGGGTCAATGTGGTCAATCCCGATGCCGTGCTCCGGGGATCGCGGATCTGGAGCGGCCAGTGGCGCCGCGAGCGGGCGGAAGCCTACCGGATCCCGGAGGACGAGTTGGAGGAGCACTACCGTCAGCGCAGCCTGCTGAAGCGCAGCGTGCTGCCGGAGGACATCGCCGAAGCCGTCTGCTTCTTCGCCTCGGACCGATCGGCGAAATCTACCGGAAACATCCTTAACGTCGATGCCGGCAACGCGGGGGCCTTCACCCGCTAGGGTCAGGCCGGCAGGAACGGAGGAGATCTGTCATGTCCGCGTCCCAACCGATCGAAGAGGAACTGGTCTTCCACACGAACGAGGCGTTGCGGGCGGATCTGGAGCGGGACTATGAGGCGCTCGGCGACCGGCTTGCCCGGGCGGGCATCGACATCGAGTCGGTGACGGCGAAGGCCCGGGCCTTTTCCGTCGCGATCCCGAGCTGGGGCGTCGGCACCGGAGGGACCCGATTCGCCCGCTTCCCCGGCCCGGGAGAGCCGCGCAACATCTTCGAGAAGCTCGAGGACTGCGCGGTCATCCATCAGCTCACGCGGGCCACGCCCAGGGTGAGCCCGCATTTCCCCTGGGACCGGGTGGACGACGCCGCGGGGCTCCGGGAGGCGGCAACGGCGCTCGGTCTCGGCTTCGATGCCGTCAACTCAAACACCTTCCAGGACCAGCCGGGGCAGCCCCTCTCCTACAAGTACGGCAGCCTGAGCCATACGGACCCTGCGGTGCGGGAGCAGGCCGTGGCGCACAATATCGAGTGCATCGGGATCGGCCGGACTCTCGGCTCGAGGGCCCTCACCGTGTGGATCGGCGACGGCGCCAATTTCCCGGGGCAGCAGAACCTGTCGGCGGCCCTGGAACGGTATCTCGACAGCATGGCGCGGATCTACGCGGCGCTGCCCGACGACTGGCGCGTCTTCCTGGAGCATAAGCCCTATGAGCCCGCCTTCTATGCGACCGTCGTTCCCGACTGGGGCACGAGCTATGCCTGCGCGACCGCGCTGGGGGAGAAGGCGAAATGCCTGGTCGACCTGGGGCACCACCTGCCGGGCACCAATGTGGAGATGGTGGTCTCGCGCCTCGCGCAGTTCGGGAAGCTGGCCGGATTCCATTTCAACGACAGCAAGTACGGCGACGACGACCTGGACTCCGGGGCCATCGACCCGTTCCGGCTGTTCCTCGTCTTCAACGAGCTCGTCGACGCCGCGGAGCGCGGGGCACCCGAGTTCGATCCGGCCTATATGATCGACCAGTCCCACAACGTCACCGATCCGATCGAGAGCCTGATGACGAGCGCGATCGAGCTTCAGCGCGCCTATGTCCAGGCCCTTCTGGTCGATCGCGGGCGGCTGCGGAGCTTCCAGGTGGCCAATGACGCGATCATGGCGAACCAGACCCTGAAGGCCGCCTTCACGGCCGATGTCGGGCCGATCCTGGCGATGGCGCGCCTGCGCGCAGGCGGCGCGATCGACCCGCTGGACGTCTATCGACGGTCGGGCTACCGCCACCGCAAGGCGGAGGAACGCCCCGCCGCCACGGTCGCGGCGGC
>JAJUFW010000689.1 GCA_029263555.1 Alphaproteobacteria bacterium | reverse complement strand
TCTTCGCAATAGCCGTAGGTGCCGTCCTCGACCCTCTCGAGGGCCGCGTCGATCTTGGCGATAAGCTTGCGTTCCCGATCCCGGGTCCGCAGTTCCAGGGATCGATCGGTTTCCCGGGAGGCACGGTCGGCGATGTCCGGTTCGACCAATCCGCCTTCCTGAAGGCTCGCGAGGGTTTCGGTCGACTCGTTCAGCAATTCTGCCCGCCAACGGAGCAGCTTCATGCGGAAATATTCCCGCATGATCGGGTTCATGAACTCCTCTTCTTCGGACGGCCTGTAGTCTGGAGGTACCAGAGTGGATGACATCCCAACCCCACCAATGACTAACCGTTCGCCCAAGCCGGAGGCTTTAGGGGCGGCGGGAATATAGGGCGTTCGCCATCCGACCACAATCGACGATTTCGATTGATGCCGGATGCGACAATCGCTTGTAACTGCGCTGATTTCGGGGAGACAGGGGCCGATCCGTCGGGCCAGCCCCGGGCGCGCGGGCGCGCCTAGAGGTCGATTTCCAGCTTCGCCAGCTCGACCTGTGCGCGGAGATCGATTTCCTCCAGTACCTGGTCCAGGCGCGGATCGTTCGTCCTTCCCCGCCGCGAGCGCGCGAGATGAGCGAGCTGCTCCAGCCGGTGCCGCGGCATCGATCCGGTAAGAAGACCGGCCCGCAATTCGTCCAAGCGGTCGAGGATTTCCGCCGCCCGGGTCTTGGCCCGCTCGCGCTCGGCCTCGCCATCGTCGTCCTGCTGGAGGGCGAGCAGCGCATCCACCGATCCGATCGCCGAGGCTACGCCGGCCCGTCCCACCGAGACCCCGGCGGCTTCCCCGCCCGACGCGAGGGTGAAGTCCGAACTGCCGGACGCCCCGGTATTCCGGGCCCTCCGGACCGTGGCACTTCGCAGCGGGTTGCCGCCTTCGATCTTCATGGGATGTTCCGGGACCGCAGAAACGGATCTTTCTCTCTGGCGGCCGCAGCATGCGCGTTCAAAGTTAATGCGCCGTTAACCGGCTGCCCGGCCGAAGGGCAGCGAGCCACCCGGCAAGTCCTGCCGGGCAGGACCGGCATGGCTTGCCGGGAGGCAGGCTCGGGACATGTCCCGACCGCCGCAGCCCCAAGGAATCCCGCAGACTTCCACGCCCCTCCCGGTTGGCACGGCTTTCGCATGAAGGCAGGCGACACGGAATTGGAGCATCGCCCCCGACATGTCCAGTCGCCTTGGTTCCTCAACCCGCCGCCCAGGCTTCCCCGTCCTCCGGGGGATGGCCAGGACGGCTGTTGCGTTGTTCACGGCCCTGGCACTGCTTGGCTCCGCGACGGGAACGGCCGACGCGGCGTCCGCCCGCATCAAGGACATCGCGGACGTCGAAGGGGTGCGCGACAACCTTCTTATCGGCTACGGCCTGGTCGTCGGGCTGAAGGGCACGGGAGATTCCCTCAACAATTCGCCGTTCACCGAGCAGAGCCTGATCGGTATGCTGGAGCGGCTTGGCGTCAATGTCCGGGACGATGTCCTGAAGACGAAGAACGTCGCCGCGGTCATGGTCACGGCGACCCTTCCGCCCTTCGCCGGCCAGGGCACCCGCACCGACGTGACCGTTTCGTCCCTTGGCGACGCCAAGAGCCTGCTGGGCGGCCAGCTTCTCGTGACGCCGCTTCTGGGCGCGGATGGCGAGGTCTACGCGGTCGCGCAGGGCCCGCTGTCGGTCAGCGGCTTCAGCGTCGAGGGAGCGGCG
>JAJUFW010000416.1 GCA_029263555.1 Alphaproteobacteria bacterium | reverse complement strand
CTGGAAATATTGGGACGAGCGGCGCGCCGGCAAAATCACCGAGGAGGACTGGGCCGGCCTCGAGGGCGGCATTGCGCGCAGCTACGGTACCTGCATGACGATGGGCACGGCCTCGACCATGACCGGCATCGCCGAGGCCATCGGGATGTGCCTGCCCGGCGCATCCTCGATACCGGCAGCGGATTCCAACCACATCCGCATGGCCTCCGCGGCCGGGCGGCGTATCGTCGACATGGTCTGGGAGGATCTCAGGCCGTCGAGGATCCAGACACGTGCGGCGTTCGAGAACGGGGTCGTGATAGCGATGGCGATGGGCTGCTCGACCAACGCCATCATCCATCTGATCGCGATGGCGCGGCGGGCGGGTGCGGACATCTCGCTCGACGACTTCGACCGGGCGAGCCGGGTCGTGCCGGTGATCGCCAACATCCGCCCGAGCGGCGAGAAATACCTCATGGAGGATTTCTACTATGCCGGCGGCATGCGGGCGTTGATGTCGAACCTGAAGGAGCATCTTCATCTCGACTGCCTTACCGTGACGGGGCGCACCGTCGGCGAGAATATCGAGGGCGCCGAGGTCCATAATGAAGATGTGATCCGCCCCCTATCGAACCCGATCTACAGGGAAGGGGCGCTGGCGGTGCTGAAGGGTAACCTGGCGCCGAATGGTTGCGTCATCAAGCCCAGCGCCTGCAATCCCCGGTTCCTCAAGCACACCGGCCCGGCGCTTGTCTTCGACGATTATCCGTCGATGAAGGCCGTCATCGATTCCGACGACCTCGACGTGACGGCGGATCATATCCTGATCCTCAGGAATGCCGGACCACTGGGCGGTCCGGGCATGCCGGAATGGGGCATGCTGCCGATCCCGAAGAAGCTGGTGAAGCAGGGCGTGCGCGACATGCTGCGCCTGTCGGATGCCCGCATGAGCGGCACGAGCTACGGAGCCTGCATCCTCCACGTATCCCCCGAATCCTATGTGGGCGGGCCGCTGGCGCTGGTCCGGACCGGCGACATGATCACGGTCGACGTGCCGGCGCGGACGATCACGCTCGAGGTCGCCGACACGGAGCTTGAGCGGCGGCGTGCGGAATGGCGCCAGCCGGCCCCCCGGTTCGAGCGGGGTTACGGCTGGATGTTCTCGCGCCATATCCGACAGGCGGACGAGGGCTGCGACTTCGACTTCCTGGAAACCGCCTTCGGCCGTCCTGTCGACGAACCGGTCATCTACTGAACAAGGAGAGCGCCATGTCCCTGTCCGATACCACCCGCAACAAGCTCAAGACCGTCAGCACCGCGACGCTCTGCACGGCCCTGTTCAAGCGCGGTCTCCGGAGCCAGTTCATTCAGGACGTCCAGCCGCTGGACCCGGGCAAGCCGAACATGGTCGGCGAGGCCTTCACGCTGCGCTACATGCCCGCGCGCGAGGATCTCAACGGGATCGAAGTCTTCCGGAACCGGGAGCATCCGCAGCGCAAGGCGGTCGAGGAATGCCCGCCGGGGGCGGTCATGGTGATCGACAGCCGGAAGAACCCGCGGGCCGCCTCGGCGGGCTCCATCCTCGTCGCGCGGCTGATGGTGCGCGGCGTCGCCGGGATCGTCACCGACGGCGGCTTCCGGGACAGCCCGGAGATCGCGAAGCTCGACATCCCGGCCTATCACAACCGGCCGACGGCCCCGACCAACCTGACCCTGCATCAGGCGATCGACATCAATGTGCCGATCGGCTGCGGCGACACGCCGGTATTCCCGGGCGACGTGGTGGTCGGCGACGGCGAGGGCGTGGTGGTGATCCCGGCGCATCTGGCCGACGAGATCGCGGACGAAGCGGTCGAGATGACGGTCTTCGAGGATTTTGTAACTGAGGAGGTGCTGAAGGGCCGGTCGGTCCTGGGACTCTATCCCGCCACCGAGGATTGGGTGCCGGGAGCGTTCCAGGCCTGGCGCAAGGCAACGGGCCGCTGAAGAAAGGGCGCGGCGGGCGATGCTGACTGGAAAACACCTCATTGCCGGCGAATGGGTTACGGGAGAGGCGACCTTCACGTCCGATCCCTCTACGGGGCAGGCTCGCGCATTCGCGGAGGGGACGTCTGAGGATATCGACCGTGCCGTGCGGGCTGCCGAGCAGGCGTTCTGGTCCTTCGGATATACCGCGAGGACGGAGCGGGCGGCCTTCCTCGATCGCATCGCCGACGAGATCGAGGCCCGCGGCGACGCGATCACCGAGATCGCATCCGAGGAGACCGGCCTGCCTCCGGCCCGCCTGGAAGGGGAGCGGGGCCGGACGACCGGTCAGCTGCGGCTGTTCGCCCGTCACATCGAGAAGGGCGACTATCTCGACCGTCGTCACGACCCGGCGCTGGCCGACCGCAAGCCCGCGCCGAGGCCGGACATCCGGGCGATCCAGCGGCCGATCGGCCCCGTGGGCGTCTTCGGGGCCTCGAACTTCCCGCTTGCCTTCTCCACGGCGGGCGGGGACACGGCGGCCGCGCTCGCCGCCGGCTGCCCGGTGGTCGTGAAGGGCCACCCGGCGCATCCCGGCACGGGCGAGCTCGTCGCGCAGGCCATCCATGCGGCGGTCACGGCATGCGGGATCGATCCGGGCGTCTTCAGCCTGGTCCAGGGAAGCGGCGTTGCGGTCGGCCAAGCGCTGGCACGGCATCCGCTGATAAAAGCGATCGCCTTCACCGGTTCGCTCCGGGGCGGGCGTGCGCTCTTCGACATCTGCGCCAGCCGGCCCGAGCCGATCCCCTTCTTCGGCGAACTCGGATCCATCAATCCCATGTTCCTCCTGCCGGCGGCGGTGAAGGCCCGCGGGGCGGAGATCGCCAAGGCGTGGACCGCGTCGCTCACGCTCGGGGCCGGCCAGTTCTGCACCAATCCTGGAGTCGCCGTGGTTCTCGACGGGGCTGACGCGGATGCCTTCGCCGAGGCGGCGGTCGCGGCGCTGAAGGCGATCGAAAAACAGGGCATGCTGACGGAGGGCATCGCCGACGCCTTCCGCACCGGGGTCGCCCGGGTTCAGGGGACGAAGGGCGTGCGCCGGTTGATCGGGACGAGCTGTGCCACGCGGCATGCCGCGCCCCATCTTTTCGAGACGAGCGGGGGCGACTGGCTGGCCAATCGCGAACTCGGCGAGGAGGTGTTCGGGCCGCTCGGGATCATCGTCCGGACGAAGGATGCCGAGGAGATGCGGCGGATCGCCTTGGACCTCGAGGGGCAGCTCACCTGCACGATCCACCTGGATCCGGCCGATCAGGCGGACGCTGCGCGCCTGATGCCCATCCTGGAGCGGAAGGCCGGCCGCATCCTGGCCAATGGCTTCCCGACGGGCGTGGAGGTTTGCGACGCCATGGTCCATGGCGGGCCCTATCCCGCGACGACCAATTTCGGGGCCACCTCCGTGGGTACGTGTTCCATTCGCCGCTTCCTGCGACTGG
>JAJUFW010000413.1 GCA_029263555.1 Alphaproteobacteria bacterium | reverse complement strand
CGCCCGCGACCCTGGACATGCCGAATGTCGGCGGCAGCCAGGTGATCGAACTCGGCATCAACCGGCCGCCTTCGCATATCAATGCGCCGGAATTCGCCCAGGCCCTGGCCGAACTGTCGCGCAGCGGGGATCTGGCCGCGCTGATGAACTATCAGGCTCACACCGGCAAATGGGAACACCGGGTCGCGGGTGCCGCCTGGCTCAGCCGGCGGGGGCTTTCGGTCCCGGCGGAACAGGTGCTGCTGACCAGCGGCGCCGAACATGCGATCGCGGCGGCCCTCACCGGCCTTACAGACCCGGGCGATCCGGTGCTGGTCGAGGAACTGACCTGGTCCGGGGTGCGGGCGCTTGCCAGCCTGCAGCGGCTCACGCTGAAACCCGTCGAGATGGACGAGCACGGCATGCTGCCGGACGCCCTGGAGGCTGCGTGCAAGAGTTCCGGCGCTCGTATTCTGTATACGATGCCGACGGTGCACAATCCGACGACCGCGATCCTGCCGACCGACCGGCGGCTGGCGATCGCAGACATCGCCAGGAAGTACGAGATCACCATCATTGAGGACGATGTCTACGGCTTCCTGGCCGAGGACGTGCCGCTGCCGCTGGCGGCCTACGCGCCGGAGCGGACGATCTATATCACCGCCGCGTCGAAGAGCCTGGCGCCCTGTCTCAGGGTCGGTTTCGCCGTCGTGCCGACGGACCGTCTCGGGCGCTTCAGCGCCGCCAGCCGGGCGCTCAACTGGATGGCGCCGCCGCTGATGGCCGAGATCGTCGCCCGCTGGGTGGACGACGGCATCGCCGACCAATTGGCGGACCGGATCGTGCGCGAGACCCGGGCCCGCCAGCGGGTCGCGGCCGAATCCCTGAAGGGGCTGGACTACCAGTCCTGCCCCGCCAGCTTCCACGTATGGCTCCACCTGCCCGAGCCGTGGCGCGCGCAAGACCTGGTTTCCGCGGGGCGGGCGCGGGGGATCTCCATGACCTCGACCGAGCTGTTCGTGCCGGGACGTTTGGAAACGCCCCATGCCGTCCGTCTGTCCGTCTCTGCGACCCTCGACCAGGCGGAGCTGGCCCAGGGACTGTCGATCCTCTCCCGGATGCTGAAGGAGCCTCCGGAACCCTGCCTTGCGGTGGCGTGACTCGGACCTCCTCACCCAGAACGATGGCCGAACCTTGAACATCCTCTCCATCCAGTCCTCGGTGGCCTACGGCCATGCCGGCAACAGTGCCGCGGTTTTTCCGCTGCAGCGGTTGGGCGTCACCGTCTGGCCGGTCAACACCGTCCAGTTCAGCAATCACACCGGCTACCCCCAGTGGCGGGGGCCGGTTTTGTCGGCGGAAAACGTCGCCGATGTGATCCGCGGGATCGAGGAGTTGGGCGTATTCCCGACGTGCGACGCTGTCTTGAGCGGCTATATGGGCGACGCCTCGCTGGGGCGGGTGATCCTGGACGCGGCCGCCCGGGTGAAGGCGGCGAACCCAAAGGCGCTCTACTGTTGCGACCCCGTGATGGGCGACGTGGACACGGGCTTCTTCGTTCGCCCGGGGATTCCCGACTTCATGCGCGACCAGGCCGTCGCCGCTGCCGACCTCATCACGCCCAACCAGTTCGAACTGGAGTTCCTGACGGGGATGCGGATCTCCGGCCTGGAAGACGCCCTCGAGGCGGCAGACCGGGCGCGGGCGCTCGGTCCCGATCTCGTCGTGGTCACCAGCCTCCGCCGGGCGGATCGCGAGCCGGACACGATCGAACTTCTGGCCGTGTCCGGCACCGGGGCCTGGCTGGTCGCAACGCCGCTGCTGCCCATATCGGCAAGCGGGACGGGCGACGCCAGTTCCGCCCTGTTTCTCGCGCATTACCTGAGGACGGGAGATCCCGCGGCGTCCCTGTCGCGGACCGCATCCTCGATCTTTGCGATTCTCGAAGCGACCCTCCGGGCGCAGACCTGGGAAATCCAGCTCATCGCCGCCCAGGACAGCATCGCCAATCCCCCCGACCGCTTTCCGGCGCGCCGGATCCGCTAGGGGGAATGGGA
This sequence comes from Alphaproteobacteria bacterium, assembly GCA_029263555.1. GTDB lineage: Bacteria > Pseudomonadota > Alphaproteobacteria > DSM-16000 > Inquilinaceae > JAJUFW01. The sequence goes on along the minus strand of JAJUFW010000413.1, from coordinate 1,443 downwards.
TGAGAAACGGGATGTCGACGGGCAACGCCTCGCCGTCGGCCAGGTCGGCATCGTCGGATACGGCCGCCTATCTCATTCTCGCCGTTTCGATCCTGTTCATGTCGTCGAACGTCGTGATCGGAAGGGCCGCGGTCGGATCCGTGCCGCCCGTCGGTCTCGCCTTCTGGCGTTGGACCGTCGCCTTCCTCATCCTGCTGCCCTTCGCCTCGTCCGGTCTTCTTCGCCATCGCCGAATTCTCCTGGCCCAATGGCCAAGGTTGCTTGCCCTGGGCGCTCTCGGCATGGGCATCTGCGGCGCCGTGGTCTATGTGGGGCTCCAGCAGACGACCGCGACCAATGCGGGCCTCATCTATGCCTCCTCGCCCGTGCTCATCGTGCTCATCGGCGCGACGCTGTCGGGCGAGCGCATCGGACTGCGCCAGTTGGCCGGCATCGTCCTGGCCCTTTCAGGCGTCGCCACGATCCTGACGCGGGGGAATCCGGCCAGCCTTCTGGGTCTGACCTTCAGCGGCGGCGACCTCCTGATCCTCGCCGCCACCGTGTCCTGGGCGGCCTATTCGGTGCTGCTCAGGCGCATCGGCGCTGTCGTTCCGACGATCCCGCTGTTCGCGGCGATCGCTCTGGCCGGAATTCTGGTCCTGTTGCCCTTCTATCTGTGGGAGACGCTGGCCGGTCGCGCCGTCGATCTCACCTTCGATACCGCGGCCAGCATCGGCGGCCTGGCGCTGATCTCGTCGGTGCTGGCCTTCTCCACCTATCAGAAGGGCGTCGCGATCGTCGGGCCCAGCCGCGCGGGACCGTTCATGTATATGATGCCGGTCTGGGGTGCCGTTCTCGCTGTGACATTCCTTGGCGAATCCTTCGAACCCTATCACGCGGTCGGGTTCGCGCTCGTTCTGCCGGGGGTCGCGTTCGCGACGCTTGCCCGGTCGGCCCGACGGCCGGCCGCGGACTGACAGGCCGCGCCCATGGGGCGCGAAGGCGGGGCAAAGCCGCTATACTCGCGGGCGAACGACGCCTTTCTACGGACGATCATGCCGGGAATCATATCGACACTGCTTCTCCTGGCGGTTCTGCTGATCCTCGCAAGTCTGCTCCAGCCCGTGGCGCGGCGGCTGGCGCTGCCCCATTCCGTGCTGGTTGCGGCGCTCGGCATCGGCCTCGGCGCGCTCTCGGTGTTCTCCGTCCGGGTCGACGGGCTGGGGCCCCTCGGCGACATTGTGACGACGCTGTCGGAAGTCCATGTGACGGCCGATGCGATCCTCTATGTCTTTCTTCCGGTGCTTCTGTTCCAGACCGGCCTCACGATCGACCTCCGGCAGATGCTGGACGAGCTGGCACCGATCCTGCTGCTGGCGATCGTCGCCGTCATCGTCTGCACGCTGTTCGTCGGGTATGCGCTCGACGCCGTATCGACGGCCGGGCTGATCGTCTGCCTGATGG
>JAJUFW010000049.1 GCA_029263555.1 Alphaproteobacteria bacterium | reverse complement strand
GCTGGGCGTGCCCTTCGACGACCGGACCTCGGCCTTCGCCGACCTTGCCGCGCGGCTGTCGGAGCTTCGCCTGCGCACTGCCCGTCCGCACTGGCTGGTGGTCGACGAGGCCCATCACATGCTGCCGGAAGGCTGGGACCGCGCGCCGGAGCTGCTGCCCGAGAATGTCACGGGCCTGGTCCTGGTCACGGTCCACCCGAATCGGCTGGCGCGCCCGGTTCTGGATAGGGTCGATCTGGCCGTCGGAATCGGCGCGGGCGGCCGCGAAGCGCTCCGCGACTTCGCCCGGACGATCGGCCGCCCCGTCCGGGAGGACCTGCCCGCCCTGGAATCGGGCGAGATGCTGTTGTGGGACCGGCACCGGACGGAAGGCCCGCGGCATTGCCGGGTCATTCCGCCGACCGGCGAGAGGCGCCGACATGTCCGCAAATATGCCGCCGGCGATCTGGGCGACCACAGCTTCCATTTCCGCGGGCCCGGAGACCGCCTGAATCTGCGCGTCCAGAACCTGAACCTGTTCGTCCAGATCGCGGAAGGAATCGACGACGAGACCTGGGCGCACCACCTGCGCGCCGGAGACTATTCGCGCTGGTTCCGGGAGGCGATCAAGGATGACGGTCTGGCCGAAGAGGCCGCAGGGATCGAGGCGGACCGGGAGCTCACTCCCGCCGACAGCCGCCAACGCATCCGCGAGGCGATCGAGCGGCGCTACACGGCGCCGGCCTGATAAGGCTGGCGCCCGTGAGCGGTCCTGGCATTTCAGGCCGTAAAGAACTTCTGGGTTCCGTGCGCCTCGATCGCGTTCGCGAGCCGGCTCAGTGCATGGATGTAGGAGGCGGTCCGGAGGTCGGTCCCGTGCTCCTTGCCGAGCTGCCAGATCTTCTCGCCCTCGGCCTCCATGATGGTCTTCAGCCGCTCGTGGATTTCGTCCTGGCGCCAGTAGTAGCCCTGGCGGTTCTGCACCCATTCGAAATAGGAGACGGTGACCCCGCCGGCATTGGCTAGGATGTCGGGGAGCACGACGACGCCGTTCTCGGCGAGGATCGGGTCCGCATCGGCCGACACCGGACCGTTCGCCAGTTCCAGCACCGTTCGCGCCTTGACCTGATGGGCATTGCCGGTGTGGATCTGGTCTTCCAGCGCCGCCGGGACCAAGAGGTCGCATTCGACCCCGATCAGCTCGTCCCCGGAGATCTCGCGAATCCCGCCCCGGCCGGCCAGGGCGACGACTGAGCCGCCGGCGCTCTTGGCGGCGATCGCCTGAGCGACGTCGATGCCGTCGGGGTCATGAATGGCGCCGCGGGAATCGGAGATCGCGACGATCCGGTAGCCGTCGGCCGAGAGCAGCCGGGCGATGTGCATGCCGGCGTTCCCGAATCCCTGGATCGCGACCCGCTTCGGGCCGCCCTCGAGACCGAGTTCGCGCTCCAGATGCTTGACCAGGTAGTAGCCGCCCCGCGCCGTCGCGTCGTCGCGGCCGAGCGAGCCGCCGAGCGCGATCGGCTTGCCCGTGATCACCGCCGGGCAAGGCTCGTTGCGGATCGAGCCGTATTCGTCGGCCATCCAGCCCATGATCATGGCATTGGTGTAGACGTCGGGGGCGGGGATGTCCCGATCGGGCCCGATCATCGACGCGAAGGCCTGGACATAGGCGCGCGACAGGCGCTCCAGCTCGGCCTTCGAAAGCTCACGCGGGTCGACCTGCACAGCCCCCTTGGCGCCGCCATAAGGCAGGTTCATGACGGCACATTTGAAGGTCATCCAGAAGGCAAGGGTGTTGACCTCGTCCAGGGATGCCTGCGGATGGAAGCGGATTCCGCCCTTCGTCGGGCCGCGCGTGTCGTCATAGCGGCAGCGCCAGGCAAGGAAGGACCGCCGGGAGCCGTCATCCATCCTGATCATCAGCCGGACGCTCAGGGTCTCTTTCGGGAACTTCAACTTCTCGATCACGTCCGGATCGACGTTGAGGAACGTCGCCGCGCGATCGAGTCTGGTCAATGCGGAGTCCAACATGAATGTGAGGCTTCTTTTTCGTGCAGGTGACTACGGCGCGAACAAAAGCCTCAACTTTGCCTGCCTATGCAAGCGGCAGATTGCCTATTGATGGCCAAGTTTTATTCATACCTGCCTTGACGAGCCTGCCGGTACCGGCCGTTCGACCGGACCGCGCAGCGCGTCGAGGGCGGGCGGAATCGCGGGCGAGAGAATTTCCAGAGAGCGGGCGAAAACGCGGGTTCCGGCGCCCGAAAGGGCGGTGATGCGCCCATAGAGCGCCGACACCTCATCGGGCCGCGTGCCCAGCAGGCGGCACAGACCCGGAGTCGGATCGACGCGGAGCAGCTGCTGCACTTTGACGCGGGTCTCGATGCCGGCGCGGGCGAGCCAGCCGCCGAACGGTTCGGCATCCGCCGCGTCCTCGAGCCCATCCGGCAGGGCCGTCCGGTCGATCCGGAGATGGGCGAACTCGACCGGGGTGTCGGCCGCGACCAGGACGACCGTCCGGGACATTCGCCCGTCCCGCATCTCCTCGTCGAGCGTCCGGCGGCCGACGGTGCTTCGCCACGCCGCCGCCAGGGTGACGGTCATGGTGCGCCCGTGATCGAGCAGAAGATCGAACGGCGCCGGAACGGTCCCGATCGCGGTCAGCCAGGGCACCGGTTCGCCGCGCGCGGCGAAGAACGCCCTGAAACCGTCGACCAGAACCTCCACGACCCGGATTCCCTGCCTCGTAAGCCCGAATGACCGGGCCATCCATAGTCCGGCAGCAGCGGCCTGCCAACGGGGATCGAAGGAAGGGGGTCATCCCCTCAGGCAAGCGCCTTGGCGAGATAGGGCAGGCTGACATCCATCCGGTAGTCGATTCCCGAATGGTTGTCCGGGAACTCCTCGTAGCGGTGGCGGACGCCCAGGCGGTCGAGCGCCCGGTGCAGCCGTCTTGCGCCATAGACCAGGTTGTACTGGTCCATGGTGCCGCAGTCGATGAAGAGGGCCTTCAGCCTGCCGAGATTCTCGACGTGACGGTCGACGATCCGCACCGGATCCCAGGCAAGCCAGTTGGCCCAGCGCTCCTCGATCAGTTCGCAGGTCTCCGGATCGACCGGAAGCCGGACGCCCATGTAGCAGGCCGGGTCGGGATCGTAGGTGGCGGCCATGGCGAGCCCCATGAGGGCGTGGGTGTCGTCGCCGGACGGCTTCGGGTTCGACTCGAAGGCCTCCAGGAACGCCTCGACCGAGTTGCCGTGCTTCGAGAGCGTCCGGAGCAGGCCCGGCATGTCGGGCAGGTAGCAGAGCTCGAACGCCATGTCGCCGGAGTGGCAGGCGGCCGCGGACCAGAAATCGGCCCGCCGCATGGCATGGATGATCGCCCCGTAGCCGCCGGAACTCTTCCCGAAGACGCCGCGCCGACCGGCGCCGCCGCAGCGGAAGCGCGCTTCGACGAAGGGCACCATCTCGTCGACCAGGAAGTCTTCCCAGCGCCCGACGGCGACGCTGTTGATGTACTGGTTGCCGCCGAGGCGGGTGAAGCAGTCCGGGAAGGCCACGACGACCGGCGGCATCGCGCCTTCGGCGATCAGCCGATCCAGCCGTTCGGGCACGTTTTCGCCGAAATTCTTCCAGTTGGTATGGCTGGGACCGCCGCCCGTGAAGCCGACCAGGTCGACGAGGAGCGGCAGGCCTTCGCCGTCATGGCCCGCGGGCACATAGACATGGACATCCCGCGCGGTCGCGTCGCCGAACATGTTGGTCTTCAAGACCTCGCTCTCGACAACGAGCCTGTGCACGATCCCGCGCGGAGCGGTGCGGAGCTTCAGCATCTTTGCGCGTCCCTCGTGATTGCAGGTGAGGCCGGAAAGCGCGGTCGCGCGAACCGGGGCGGAAGACGATGGGGCAGACGGCGGGCGGCGTAAAGCCGGAACCGGCCGGTCGGGGACAGTCTCGGAAGATAGTACCGTTTTGGGACTATATCCTGCGCCAGCGCCGAGAAGAAGCCGGCGGGAGCGCCGCATCGATTCCCTCACCAAATTTTTAGGTCATGTTTACTTACCTTTCTTCGATTTTTCGCTCGCACGCGGTTGAGGATTGCCGTAAAGAATCTACCCCCGCTTACCCCGGGATCAGAGAACGCCCTTCCGCGACCGGCCGGCACGGCCGGACGCCGCCTCACGCTGAATTGCCCTCAGGACCGTCGCCCATGGCCCAGAAGATGCTGCGCTTCACCAAGACCGCCGCCGAGATGCCGGAGAAGCGCCCGCCTGCGACCCGCCGGCAGGATTGGCAGGAGATCTACGGCGCCTATGCCCGGCAGAAGGCCGAGGAGCAGGCGAGCCGATGCTCCCAATGCGGCGTGCCGTTCTGTCAGGTGCACTGCCCGCTCGGCAACAACATCCCCGACTGGCTGAAGCTGACGGCCGAGAACCGGCTGGAGGAAGCCTACGAGATCAGCCAGGCGACCAATTCCTTTCCCGAGATCTGCGGCCGGATCTGCCCGCAGGACCGGCTGTGCGAAGGCAACTGCGTCGTCGAGCAGTCGGGCCACGGGGCCATCACCATCGGCTCCATCGAGAAGTTCATCACCGACACGGCCTGGGAGAACGGCTGGGTCAAGCCGACCCGGCCGATCCGGGAGCGCGGCCAGTCGGTCGGCATCATCGGCGGCGGCCCGGCCGGGCTCGCCGCCGCGGAACGGCTGCGCGCGACCGGCTACGAGGTCCATGTCTATGACCGCTACGACCGGATGGGCGGCCTGCTGATCTACGGGATTCCCAGCTTCAAGCTGGAGAAGGAGGTGGTCGAGCGGCGCTCCCGCCTGCTGGCGGATTCCGGCGTCCATTTCCATCCGAACTTCGAGGTCGGCCGCGACGCCAGCCTGGCCGATCTGCGCGCCCGCCACGATGCGGTGCTGATCGCGACCGGCGTGTACAAGGCGCGCGACCTCAAGGCGCCGGGCTCGGGCCTCGGCAACATCGTGCCGGCGCTCGACTATCTCACCGCGTCGAACCGCAAGGGGCTGGGCGACAGCGTGCCGGCGTTCGACGACGGCTCGCTGAACGCCGCCGGGAAGACCGTCGTCGTGATCGGCGGCGGCGACACCGCGATGGACTGCGTCCGCACCGCGATCCGGCAGGGCGCGAAGTCGGTCAAATGCCTCTACCGCCGCAACCGGGCGAACATGCCGGGCTCCCAGCGCGAGGTCGCCAACGCCGAGGAGGAGGGCGTCGAGTTCGTCTGGCAGGCGGCGCCCGAAGCGTTCGAGGGCGGGCACACCGTCTCGGCCGTCCGCGCCTACCGCATGCATCTGGGCGCGCCCGACGCGACCGGACGCCAGACGCCCCAGGTCATCGAGGGGTCGGGCTTCACGCTCGAGGCCGATCTCGTGATCAAGGCGTTGGGCTTCGACCCCGAGGACCTGCCGACCCTGTTCGGCGAGCCCGCGCTCAAGGTCAGCCGGTGGGGCACGGTTTCGGTCAGCTATCGGACCATGATGACCAATCTGGACGGCGTGTTCGGCGCGGGCGACATCATCCGCGGCGCCTCGCTCGTCGTCTGGGCGATCCGCGACGGCCGCGACGCCGCCGCATCCATTCACGCCTATCTCCAGCAGAAGGCGACGGAACAGGCCGGCATGGCGCTGTCGGCGGCGGAATGAAGGACAAGCACCAAATGACCCGAGAGAGCGAGAACCAGGGCCAGCGTTTCGTCGCCGAGTGGGAGGCCAATGTCCGCACGCTCACCGACGCCCACGCCTACGATCCGGCGGACGAGCACGACGCCTGCGGCGTCGGCTTCGTCGCGGCGCTGGACGGCAAGCCGCGGCGCGAGGTGGTCCAGGCGGCCATCGATGCGCTGAAGGCGGTGTGGCATCGCGGCGCGGTCGACGCCGACGGCAAGACCGGCGACGGCGCCGGCATCCACGTCCAGATCCCGCACGACTTCTTCCGCGAGCACATCGCCCATGTCGGCCACGAGCCGATCGCGGACCTGACCGCCGTCGGCCAGGTGTTCCTGCCGCGCACCGACTTCGCCGCTCAGGAGACCTGCCGCTGCATCGTCGAGGGCGAGATCCTGGCCTTCGGCTATTACATCTATGGCTGGCGCCAGGTGCCGATCAACGCGGAGATCATCGGCGAGAAGGCGAACGCCACCCGCCCCGAGATCGAGCAGATCATGATCGCCAACTCCAAGGGCGTGTCCGAGGAGGAGTTCGAGCGCGATCTCTACATCATCCGCCGGCGGATCGAGAAGGCGACCCGGGCGGAAGGCATCAACGAGTTCTACATCTGCTCGCTGAGCTGCCGGTCGATCATCTACAAGGGCATGTTCCTGGCCGAGCAGCTGACCTCGTTCTATCCGGACCTGCTGGACGAACGCTTCGTCTCGAACTTCGCGATCTATCACCAGCGGTATTCGACGAACACCTATCCGACCTGGAAGCTGGCGCAGCCCTTCCGCATGCTGGCCCATAACGGCGAGATCAACACGCTGCGCGGCAACGTCAACTGGATGAAGGCCCACGAGACGCGCCTCGCGGCCGACGTCTTCGGCGCCCATATCGAGGACATCAAGCCGGTAATCCAGGGCGGGCTTTCGGACTCCGCCGCGCTCGATGCCGTGTGGGAGCTCCTGTGCCGGGCCGGGCGGTCGGCTCCCATGGCGAAGGCGCTGTTGATCCCGGAAGCCATGTCGCCGACGGGGCTGATGCCGGACAGCCACAAGGCCCTCATCAGCTACTGCAACGCGGTCATGGAACCGTGGGACGGCCCGGCCGCCATCGCCGCGACCGACGGGCGCTGGGTGCTGGCCGGCATGGACCGCAACGGGCTCCGGCCGATGCGCTTCACGATCACCGGCGACGGGCTGCTGATCGCCGGCTCCGAAACCGGCATGGTCCGGGTCGAGGAGGCCCGCGTCATCGAGAAGGGCCGGCTCGGCCCCGGCCAGATGATCGCCGTCGACCTCGCGGAGGGCAAGCTCTACCGCGACCGGGAGATCAAGGACCTCCTGGCCTCGCAGCGCCCGTTCGGCACCTGGGTCCGGCAGATCAAGGAGCTGGACGAGCTGATCATCGGCCGGGACAAGGAGCCGATCCTGCTCGACACGGCGACGCTCCGGCGGCGCCAGGTCGGGGTCGGCGTCACCATGGAGGATCTGGAGCTGATCCTGCATCCGATGGTCGAGGACGCCAAGGAGGCGGTCGGCTCCATGGGCGACGACACGCCCATCGCCGTCCTGTCCGACCAGTATCGCGGCCTGCACCATTTCTTCCGGCAAAACTTCAGCCAGGTCACGAACCCGCCCATCGACAGCCTGCGCGAGCGGCGGGTGATGAGCCTCCGGACCCGGCTCGGCAATCTGGGCAACATCCTCGACGAGGACGAGAGCCAGTGCCGGCTCCTGCAGCTGGAAAGCCCGGTGCTGTCGACGGCCGAATATCTCGCCATGCGCGACTACATGGGCGACACGGCGGCCGAGATCGACTGCACCTTCGAGGTTCCGCCCCCCGGCACGACCGGTGACGCCGCCCTGCGCGAGGCCCTGCGGCGCATCTGCCGCGAGGCGGACGACGCGGTGCGCGGCGGCGCCACGCATATCGTCCTGACCGACGAGAGGGTCGGCCCCAACCGCTGCATCATGCCGATGATCCTGGCGACGGCGGCCGTCCACACGCATCTGGTCAGGCAGAGCCTGCGCACCTTCACCTCGCTGAACGTGCGCTCCATGGAGTGCCTGGACGTCCACTACTTCGCCGTGCTGATCGGGGTCGGCGCGACCACGGTCAACGCCTATCTGGCGCAGGAGGCGATCGCGGACCGGCACCGCCGCGGACTGTTCGGCGAGCTAACGCTCGAGGAATGCGTGCGCCGCTACAAGAAGGCGGTCGACGACGGCCTTCTGAAGATCATGTCCAAGATGGGCATCTCGGTCATCTCTTCCTATCGCGGCGGCTGCAATTTCGAGGCGGTCGGCCTGTCCCGGTCCATGGTCGCGGAGTTCTTTCCCGGCATGTCGAGCCGCATTTCCGGCATCGGCCTCGCCGGCATCCAGAAGAAGATACTGGAGCAGCACGCCCGCGCCTTCGACGAGGAGGTGACGAGCCTGCCGGTCGGCGGCTTCTACCGCTACCGCAAGGGCGGCGAGCGGCACGCCTACGAGGCCGGGCTGATCCACATGCTGCAGCACGCCTGCGCCACGGACAGCTATTCGACCTTCAAGAAATATTCCGAGGCCGTCCGCAAACAGGCGCCGATCGCGCTGCGCGACCTTCTGGATTTCCGCCCCGGACGGGAGGGGATCTCGGTCGACGAGGTCGAATCCATCACCGAGATTCGCAAGCGGTTCATCACGCCCGGCATGTCGCTGGGCGCGCTTGGGCCCGAGGCCCACGGGACGCTCAACGTCGCCATGAACCGGATCGGCGCCAAGTCCGATTCTGGCGAGGGCGGCGAGGATCCGGCGCGCTTCAAGCCCGACCGGAACGGCGACAACTGGAACTCCGCCATCAAGCAGGTGGCGAGTGGCCGCTTCGGCGTCACCGCCGAATACCTGAACCAGTGCCGCGAGATCGAGATCAAGATGGCCCAGGGCGCCAAGCCCGGGGAGGGCGGACAGCTGCCCGGCTTCAAGGTCACGGTCGACATCGCGCGCCTGCGCCATTCGACGCCGGGCGTCACGCTGATCAGCCCGCCGCCCCATCACGACATCTACTCGATCGAGGATCTGGCCCAGCTCATCTACGACCTGAAGCAGATCAACCCGACCGCCAAGGTCACGGTCAAGCTGGTCAGCCGGACGGGCATCGGGACGATCGCGGCCGGCGTCGCCAAGGCCGGGGCCGACAACATCCTGGTCTCCGGCCATGTCGGCGGCACCGGCGCCAGCCCCAACACGTCGATCAAATATGCCGGCCTGCCCTGGGAGATGGGCCTGTCTGAGGTCCATCAGGTGCTGACCCTGAACCGGCTGCGCCACCGGGTGAAGCTGCGCACGGACGGCGGCATCAAGACCGGCCGCGACGTCGTCATCGCCGCCATCCTGGGCGCCGAGGAATTCGGCGTCGGCACGGCCAGCCTGGTCGCCATGGGCTGCATCATGGTCCGGCAGTGCCATTCGAACACCTGCCCGGTCGGGGTCTGCACCCAGGACCCCGAGCTGCGCCGGAAGTTCACCGGCACTCCGGAGAAGGTGGTCAACCTGTTCAGCTTCATGGCCGAGGAGGTGAGGGAGATCCTGGCGCAGCTGGGCTACCGACACCTGAACGAGATCATCGGCCGGACCGAGCTGCTGTACCAGGTCAGCCGCGGCGCCTCGCACCTGGACGATCTGGACCTGAACCCGCTGCTGGCCAAGGCCGACCCGGGCGAGCTGCCCATGTACTGCGTCATGGAAGGCCGATAAGAGGTGCCGGACACGCTGGACGCCCAGAAGATAGCCGACGCCAAGGCGCTGTTCCAGGAAGGCGAGAATATGCAGCTGACCTACAACGTCCGGAACACCCACCGGGCGATCGGGACGCGCCTCTCCTCGCTCATCACCCGCAAGTTCGGGATGACCGGGCTTCAGCCGGGCCACATCACCGTCCGCCTGCGCGGTTCGGCCGGCCAGTCGCTGGGCGCCTTCGCCGTCCAGGGCCTGAAGCTGGAGGTGTTCGGCGACGCCAACGACTATGTCGGCAAGGGCCTTTCGGGCGGCACCATCACGGTCCGGCCGATGACGGCCAGCACGCTCGTCACCAACCAGAACACGATCATCGGCAACACCGTGCTCTACGGCGCGACCGCGGGCCGTCTGTTCGCAGCCGGCCAGGCCGGCGAGCGATTCTGCGTCCGCAATTCCGGCGCGACCGTGGTGGTCGAAGGCTGCGGCTCGAACGGCTGCGAATACATGACGGGCGGCACCGCCGTGATCCTGGGACCGGTCGGCGACAATTTCGCCGCCGGCATGACGGGCGGCATGGCCTTCGTCTATGACAGTGCCGGCGATTTCGAGGACCGGGTCAATCCGGAATCCGTGATCTATCAGCGGATCGAGGTGCCCTATTACGAAGAGATGCTCAAGGACCTGATCCGCGAGCACGTGGCCGAGACCCAGAGCCGCTTCGCCGAGCAGCTACTGAACGACTGGGAGCTGGTGAAGGGCAGCTTCTGGCAGGTAGTGCCGAAGGAGATGATCGGCCGCCTGGAACACCCGGTCACGCTGGACGCGCCCGAGGAACTACGCCAGCCGGCGGAGTGACGTTCGCCCGCCGCCCGCCCCGGACGGGGCGGGCGGCGCGGCGCTCATTTCAGCGCGATCGTATCCTCGATCTCGTGGGTCAGGTCGATTCCGTCGACCGTCAGCTGGACATGGGCGGTCAGCGTCTCGTCGCCCTTGAGGCGGCCGTCGGCAATGGCGGCCTGGACCGCCTTTTCGATCGCCCGCTGAGAGGTGACGCCGACCTGCTTCAGGAACTTGCGCAGCTCGATATT
>JAJUFW010000087.1 GCA_029263555.1 Alphaproteobacteria bacterium | reverse complement strand
TGAGGCCCGCCCGCTCCAGATTTGCGCGGGCGACATCCAGCATCTCGCGGGAAAGATCGATCCCGACCAGGCGCTGCGCCGCCGGAGCCATGACGGCGAGCATCCGCCCCGTCCCGGTGCCGAGGTCGAGCAGGCTCTCGATCCCGCCGCGCGGAAGCAGGCCGAAAAGTGTGCGTTCCACCTCGCTGTCGGCGATGTGCAGCGCCCGGATCTCGTCCCAGCGTGCGGCGTTCTCGGTGAAATAGGCGGCAGCCCTACGGGCGCGGGCGTTCTTGATATTGGCAAGCCGCTCGAGATCGAGGGCCAGGACGGGATCGTCCGCCGGAATGAGATCGACCACCGTGCGGGCGAGGTCGTGGCCCGGCCCGCGCTCCGCCAGGCGGAAATAGGCGTAGGTTCCCTCCCGGAACCGGTCCAGCAGGCCGGCGTCGCACAGCAGCTTCAGGTGACGGGACACGCGCGGCTGGCTCTGCCCGAGGATCTGGGTGAGGTCGCTGACCGACAGCTCGCCATGGGCGCAGAGCGCCAGGATGCGGACACGGGTCGCTTCGCCTGCAGCCTTCAGCCCCTGAAGCAGCACCTCCATCGCTCCGCATCTCCTCTACGACTCGACCATATCTCGACAGCGTAGCAGACCTCGGCCGCGCGCTGAAGCGATATATAAAGATATCTTTATACGGTGATGAGGTCTCGTTCAAGCAAGCGGATGCCGCTTTATGACATTCCGGCGGCCCGACTCCCCAAACAATGCGGCCTCCGACGGATCGGTTTGTGACAAATCAGCAACATGTTCCGCGTCGCGCTGCGGAGCGATTTGCTTGCTCGCTGGCTTCCGAAAATCCCCTATGCTACGTGACGGTTGTTCGTCGCGCCCGCCCAGGGTTTCTCGGCAGCGCCGGGGCGGCAGCAATGCTGCCGCAGGACGGATGCGGTATTCCGCGCGACGATTTCGTGTTGGGGACAGGATGACGTCCAGCAAAGAACAGATGAACGGGACAGGCAGGCTGTTCCGCGCAATTGCGGCCGCGGCAACAGGCATCGCGCTCAGCGCGTGCGCAGCCAGCACCGAAGGGCAGCTGAGCACGGTCGATGACGTGAACGACCCGTTCGAACCGGCGAACCGCGTCGTCTTCGCCTTCAATGAGGCCGTCGACACGGTCGTCATCCGACCGGTCGCCGTGACCTACGACACCTTTGTCCCCGAAGGCATCCAGCAGGGCATCACCAATTTCCTGCGCAACCTCCGCACCCCGATCATCCTGGCCAACGAGCTGCTCCAGGGCGACTGGGAGGGGGCTGAGGTCGCCGCAAGCCGGCTGTTCCTCAACACCACGCTCGGCCTGGGCGGCTTCATCGACATCGCGTCCTACGCGCAGAAGGAATACCAGAGCGAGGATTTCGGCCAGACCCTGGCCCGCTGGGGCGTGGGCGAAGGCCCCTATCTGGTCCTGCCGATCCTGGGCCCGAGCAACCCGCGCGACGCCGTCGGCTTTGCGACCGACGTCTTCGCCGATCCGGTCGGGTACGCCGCGACGGACGGGTTCAACTATGCCCGGGCAGGCGCGACCGTCGTCGATCTCCGCCAGCAGACGCTGGAGGCGACGGACGAGCTGAAGCGCAGTTCGATCGATTATTATGCGACGACCCGCAGCCTGTATCGCCAGTACCGGCTAAATCAGATCGGGGACGGTGCGGGAGCCGAGGCCATGCCCGACATCCCGGACTTCGAAGACATCCCCGAGGACGAAGGGGCCCCCGTCATCGACGACGGCAGCGCCGAGCAGGGCGTGCCGGGCTCAGCCATCCCCGTGGCATCGGAATAGCGACAGGATCTCCCATGAAATCGCTGGCAACGGCCTTGATCGGGCTCCTGCTCGTTGCCGCCGCGCCGGTCCGCGCGGCGGATCCCGCGCAGGCCCAATCCTTCATCGAGGGTCTCGGCCAACGCGCGGTCGAGATCCTGAACGAACCCGATCTTGATGCCGATCGGGCCGTCGCGCAGTTCCGCACGCTTTTCCGCGAAAGCTTCGACATTCCGACCATCGGCCGGTTCGTGCTGGGGCGGTACTGGCGAACCGCCAGCCGGGAACAGCAGCAGGAATATCTCGAATTGTTCGAGAACATGGTGGTCGAGACCTATGCCCGGCGCTTCACGGAATATTCCGGGGAGACGTTCCGCGTATTGGGCAGCCGTGGCGAAGGCGAAGGGGACACCATGGTCCAGAGCCAGATCGTCCGTCCCGCGGGTCCGCCCATCCAGGTCGCATGGCGGGTGCGGGAGCGTAACGGCCAGTTCCGAATCATCGATGTCAGCATCGAAGGCGTGAGCATGGCGGTCACCCAGCGCAACGAGTTCGGCGCCGTCATTCAGCGCAACGGCGGCCGGATCGAGCCGCTTCTCGAAACGCTACGCGGACGGATAACCGCAGCCCGGCAGGGCTGACGGGCGTCGGCCGTTGCGCCTGCCCCCGGAGGGACGCGGTCATTCCCCCGTCCCGCCGGTCAGCATGAGGGCGCCGGCGATCAGCGAAAGCCCCGCGCCGAGGACGACGGCGCAGGCGACCGCGCCGGCCACGAGCCCGATCAGGACGACGACGCCGTCCCGTTCGACGAAGCCGACCGCCAGCACCACCATCGCGGCCGCCGGCAGGAAGTTGGTGAGCGGCACCGGCACCACGAGCGCCGCCCCCAGGACCATGACCATGAGCCCGATCATACGCTTGGCGGTTCCGGCCGTAACGCCACAGAGGCGCGGCCGACACAGGCGCTCGAGCCTGGAGAGGACCGGCAGGGCGCGCGCCAGCATCCGCTGAAGATCGGCCCGGGTGATCGATCGGCGGGTGATCGTGCGGGGCAGCCAGGGCCGATCGTAACCGGCCGCCATCTGCAGGCCGAGAAACAGGATCAGCAGCCCGAAAATGCCGCCGATGCCCGGCGGCCCCGGAACGAGCCCTGGCAGCGCGAAGATCAGGATCAGGGCGCCGAAGGAGCGGCCGCTCAGCCTGCCCAGAACGTCGCCGACCGAGATCCGTTCCGGCCCCTCGCCGGCCGCGAGATCCCGCAGCAGTTCCGACATGCGCCGGGCGTCGGCCGACGGCCCTCGCTGCCGCTCCCGCGGCCCGGGGGACGCCTCAGCCACCGCACACCGCCTTCCGTCCGATCCGGCCAGCGGTGCGCGGGGCCATGGGACATCCTCAGCCGCGGGTCAGGGGCTTGTACTTGATCCGGTGCGGCTGATCGGCCTCGTCGCCAAGGCGGCGCTTCCGATCGGCTTCATAGTCCTGGTAGTTGCCTTCGAACCAGACCACCTGGCTGTCGCCTTCGAAGGCCAGGATGTGCGTCGCGATCCGGTCTAGGAACCATCGGTCGTGGCTGATCACGACGGCGCAGCCTGGAAAGTCCAGGAGCGCCTCTTCCAGGGCCCGCAGCGTATCGACGTCCAGATCGTTCGTCGGCTCGTCCAGCAGGATCAGGTTGGCGCCGGACTTCAGCATCTTCGCCATGTGGACGCGGTTGCGCTCGCCGCCGGAAAGCTGCCCGACCTTCTTCTGCTGGTCCGGACCCTTGAAGTTGAAGGCGCCGACATAGGCCCGGCTCGGCATCTTGCGCTTGCCGAGGTCTATTTCGTCGAGGCCTTCGGAGATCTCCTCCCAGACCGTCTTGTTCGGGTCCAGCGCGTCGCGGCTCTGGTCCACATAGCCCAGCACGACGGTGTCGCCGATCCGGAAGCTGCCCTCGTCGGGGACCTCCTGGCCGACGATCATCCGGAACAGCGTGGTCTTACCGGCGCCGTTCGGACCGATGACGCCGACGATGCCGCCCTTGGGCAGATTGAACGAGAGATTTTCGAACAGCAGGCGATCGCCGTAACCCTTGGCGACGCCTTCGGCCTGGATGACCAGGTCCCCCAGCCGCGGCGGGGTCGGGATGACGATCTGCCCGGGCCCCGCGGCCTTGTCCCGGGACTGGGCCAACAGCTCCTCATAGGCGTTGATGCGGGCCTTCTGCTTGGCCTGGCGCCCCCTGGCGCCTGCCCGGATCCACTCCAGCTCGGCATCCAGGGTCCGCTGCCGGGCCGCCTCCTGGCGCGCCTCTTGCTCGAGACGCTTCTGCTTGGCGTCAAGATAGGCCGAATAGTTGCCCTCGTAAGGAATGCCCCGTCCACGATCGAGCTCGAGGATCCATCCGGTCACGTTGTCGAGGAAATATCGGTCGTGGGTCACCATGACCACGGTGCCGGAATATTCCCGTAGATGGCGCTCGAGCCAGGCGACGCTTTCGGCATCCAGATGGTTCGTCGGCTCGTCGAGCAGGAGAAGGTCCGGCTTGGAGAGCAGCAGCTTGCACAGGGCGACGCGCCGCCGCTCGCCGCCGGAAAGCTTCGAGACATCGGCATCGCCGGGCGGGCAGCGCAGCGCATCCATCGCAATCTCGACGGTGCGATCGAGATCCCAGGCATCGGCGGCGTCAATCTTTTCCTGAAGCTCGGCCTGCTCGGCGATGAGGGCGTTCATCTCGTCATCGTCGGTGACCTCGCCGAACTTGAGGCTCACCTCCTCGAATCGCCGTACCAGGTCATGGATTTCTCCCAGCCCCTCCATGACGTTTTCCTGGACGGTCTTGGTGGGATCAAGCTGCGGCTCCTGCGGCAGATAGCCGACCTTGGCGCCTTCGGCAGCCCAGGCCTCGCCCGTGAACTCCTTGTCCAGCCCAGCCATGATCCTGAGAAGCGTCGACTTGCCGGCGCCGTTGGGGCCTAGCACGCCGATCTTCGCCCCCGGCAGGAAGGACAGCCAGATGTTCTCCAGCACCTTCTTGCCGCCGGGATAGGCCTTGGTCACGTCCTTCATGACGTAGATGTATTGGTAGGAGGCCATGGCCCTTCCTCGCTCCGTCGCTTTGTCGGGAATGTGTTGCGGGCGGCGGTTGTAGCGCAACGGCAGGGAAATTAACAGGGTGGCGGTCTTTCAGCCCCTCAGCTTGCGCCCGCCGGTGCCGTTGCTCCGGGCGACGAGTTCCGGGGGCACCACGACGCCGAGCTCCGCTTCGGCTTCGGCCGCGACCTCGGGCGACAGAAGGCGCGGCGAAAGATCGACACCGGCCGCAAGAACATCCACGACGGCCCCGATCGCGTTCACCCGGGCGTATTTCTTGTCGTTCGCAGGGATGACGACCCAAGGGGCCGCCTCGGTCGACGTCCGCGACACCATCTCCTCGACCGCCGCCACGTAGTCCGACCATCGCCGGCGATTGCGGAAATCCTCGTAGGACAGCTTCCACCGCTTGTAGGGATTCTCCAATCGCGAACGGAAACGCTTCAGCTGCTCCTCCGGATCGATGTGAAGGTAGAACTTCACGACGCGGACCCCGTCATCCGTCAGCACGCGCTCGAATCCGTTGATCTCGTCATAGGCGCGCCGCCACTCGACCTCGGTCGCCAGGCCCTCGACCCGCTCCACCAGGACCCGGCCGTACCAGGACCGGTCGAAGATCGCGATCGTCCCGGGATCGGGCAGACGCTGCCAGAAGCGGAAGAGATAGTGCTTCCCCTTCTCCCGGTCGATCGGCGCACCGATCGGCCAGACGTGGAAGGCGCGCGGGTCCATGGCTGCCGTCAGTCGGCGGATCGTTCCGCCCTTGCCCGCCGCGTCCCAGCCCTCGAACACGATGACAGCCCGGTCGCCCGTCGCAAAATAGGCCTGCTGGATCGCCTGGAGGCTTCGATGAAAGGCGTCGATCGCCCGATCGTGCGTCCTGCCCGGTATCGAGCGGTCATAGGGCAGGTCGGCCAGCCGAAACGGCCGGCCTGGCGTGACCCGCCATTCCGCCAATGCGCCAACGACGGCTCCAGTCATCCGTATCTCCCCCGTCGTGTCGGGCCGCCCCAAGGCCGGCCCCCGTGTCCCGCAACAGGAACGGTCCAGTCTCCGGGACGTTCTGCCGTCCCGGCGGAAGATGCGGGAACAGGAGATCCGGCCCGCTCGTCCGGGCGCCCGAATCCAAGTGCCGGGCCTCGAAAATGCGGCAGATTCGGGGCGGATTATTGATTGATTATGCCCAAATCCAAGTATTCCCCTTCTGTCCGCACAATATCACAATAACTCTGCAATATTGTTGTTGCCGACAGAAAGCACCGTGATACCATTCATTTGCCCCTCTTCTGAGTCAACGCTACGGAGTTCAAGACAACATCCGGCAGTTCAATGCCAGGTACGTCATCAAGGGGATCTACCCTTGTATACAGGGGGTGATCCCGCTTCCAGGCCGGCGCAGGCGCCCGGCTCCGGCAGCCGCTCGGTTTCATGACCGGCGGCCGAAGGTCGGGTCCTGGAAGTGGGGGGCAACAACGACATCAAGACTGATGGGGAGCAAACGGTCATGACTGTGGCGGCAACCATCCAGAACCGCTCGGCCCGGGAGGAGAGGCGGGTGATCTTCGCCTCTTCTCTCGGGACCGTGTTCGAATGGTACGACTTCTATCTCTACGGCACGCTCGCCGTGTTCTTCGGCAGCCTGTTCTTCCCGTCCGAACATCCGCTGGCCGGCTTCCTGGCCAGCCTTGCGACCTTCGGCGCGGGCTTCGCAGTCCGGCCGTTCGGCGCCATCGTCTTCGGCCGCATCGGCGACATGATCGGCCGGAAATACACGTTCCTGATCACGATCGTGGTCATGGGCCTGTCCACGGCCCTGGTGGGCGTCCTGCCGACCTATGAGCAGATCGGCATTTTCGCACCGATCATCCTGGTGACCCTGCGCTTGGCCCAGGGGCTGGCCCTCGGAGGCGAGTACGGCGGCGCTGCGACCTATGTCGCCGAGCACGCGCCGGACAACAAGCGCGGGTTACACACCAGCTGGATTCAGACCACGGCCACGCTCGGCTTCTTCCTTTCGCTCCTCGTCATTCTGGCGACGCGCGTGACGACCGGCGAAGAGGCGTTCCGGAGCTGGGGTTGGCGCATTCCGTTCCTGGTCTCCGTGATCCTGCTCGCGGTTTCCGTCTATATCCGCCTGAAGCTGCAGGAATCGCCGATCTTCGCCGAGCTGAAGGCCCAGGGGCGGACCTCGAAGGCGCCGCTGACGGAAAGCTTCGCCAACTGGTCGAACGGCAAGATCGTGCTGCTGGCGCTCCTGGGCGCCACCGCGGGGCAGGGCGTGGTCTGGTACACCGGCCAGTTCTATGCGCTGTTCTTCCTGCAGAACACGCTGAAGGTCGACTACCAGACCGCCTACATGCTGATTGCGATCGCGCTGCTGATCGGTACGCCGTTCTTCGTCATCTTCGGCTGGCTGTCCGACAGGATCGGCCGGAAGAAGATCATGATGGCCGGCTGCCTGCTGGCGGCCGTCACCGTCATCCCGATTTTCCAGGGCCTGACCTATTTCGCCAATCCCGCCCTGCACACCGCTGCCCGCACGGTCCCCGTCGTGATCAACGCGGACGACTGCGACACCGCGGACTGTCTTGCGGCGCGCACCCTCCTGGCCCAACGCGGCATCCCCTATTCCCACGGGCCGTCCAAGGGCGGGGAGCCGCTGGTGCTCAGCGTCGGGCCGACCGAGGTCCCGGGCTTCGATTCCGAGGCATACAACACCGCGCTCCACGACGCCGGGTACCCGACATCGGCCGATCCTGAGCAGATCAACCACTTCATGGTGGTGGTCCTGCTGTCGCTGCTGATGATCTACGTGACCATGGTCTACGGCCCGATCGCGGCCTTCCTTGTGGAGCTGTTCCCCACCCGGATCCGCTACACGTCCATGTCGCTTCCCTATCACCTGGGCAATGGCTGGTTCGGCGGCTTCCTGCCGCTGATCGCGGCCTCGGTCGTGGTCGCGACGGGGAACATCTATGCCGGGCTCTGGTATCCGATCCTGGTCGCCCTGATGACCTTCGTCATCGGGACCTTCCTGATCAAGGAAACCTACAAGAACCCGATTTCCGACTGACGGGCCGGGTCGCCGGGAGATCCTTCCCGGCACAAGGCTCCGGGCTCATGAATCGAAGCGGCGGCCCTCGTGGCTGCCGCTTTTTTCTTCGGACATCACGGCCTTCATGCGCCGCGACTTCTGCTCATGCCCCCGCAACGGCGGGCAGAGCTCCGCCCCCGGCCGGAACGGGAGCGCGCTTCAGGTCACCGGATGGCGCGACGGGGCGCAGCCGACGGGGGCGGGCCCGGCAGCTCGATATTGACCTCCAGCATCGACATGCTGCCCTTGGCGTCCAGCTGCACGGAAACCTTCTCCTCGTCGATCTGCACATATTTGGCGATGACCTTGAGCAGGTCCCGCTGCAGCATCGGCAGGTAGTCGGGCCGCGTCGAACCGGCGCGGTCATGCGCCAGCAGGATCTGCAGGCGCTCCTTGGCTGCGTCGGCCGAAGGCTTCGGCTGGGAGCGGAAGAAATCAAGGAGCCTCATGCGGTCCTCCGGAACAGGCGCTGGAACAGTCCCTTCCTCTCGGTATTGAGGAACCGGTGCTCGATCTCCTCGCCGAGGAAACGGCCGACCGCGTCCGCATAGGCCTGCCCGGCCTGGGACTCGGCATCCAGGATCACCGGCTGGCCCAGGTTCGACGCCCGCAGCACCGCCTGACTTTCCGGAATGACGCCGATCAGCTCGATCGACAGGATCTCAAGGACGTCCTCGAGCTTCAGCATGTCGCCGCGCTCGACCCGGGCCGGGTCGTAGCGGGTAAGGAGCAGATGCTCCTTGACCGGCGCCTCGCCCCTCTCGGCGCGACGGGACTTCGAGGCGAGGACGCCGAGAATGCGGTCGCTGTCGCGGACGCTGGACACCTCGGGATTGGTGACGATGATCGCCTCGTCCGCGAAATAGAGCGCCATGAGCGCTCCCTTCTCGATCCCGGCCGGGCTGTCGCAGATGATGTAGTCGAAATCCTTGCGAAGCTCTTCGATGACCCGCTCAACCCCCTCCTT